>CANJOX010000440.1 GCA_947475795.1 Gemmatimonadota bacterium | reverse complement strand
TTCATGGCCGCGCTGCTGTCGTCGAACATCGGGAAAACCGAAGAAGTCATCAAGTACATCGCCGAAGCGCGCGAAATGCAGATCGAGGTGCTCGCGCCCGACGTGAACGAGTCGGGGTGGCGCTTCACGGTGGTGGGGGACAAGCGCGTGCGCTTCGGGCTGGGCGCGATCCGCAACGTGGGGCGCGGCGCGATCGATTCCCTGATCGCGGCGCGCGTGGACGGGGCATTCACGTCGCTGTATGATCTGTGCTCGCGGGTGGACCTGCGCGTGTGCAACAAGCGCGTGTTCGAAGCGCTGATCGCCGCCGGGGCGTGCGACAGCCTGGGCGGACACCGGGCGCAGCTGCTGGCCGCGCTCGATCACGCGATCAACGAAGCGTCGCTGCGTCAGGAAGAGGCGGCCAAGGGACAGGTGTCGCTGTTCGGCGACCTGCTGGGCGGTGATGCGGACGACCTGTCCCCCTCCACCGCCGGCTCCGCGCCGCCCCCACTGCCCTCGGTGCCGGTGTGGAGCGAGAGTGAGCGGCTCCAGCGCGAAAAGGAGTTGCTGGGCTTCTACATTTCCGGTCATCCGCTCGAGCCGTACCGAACAGAGTGCGAACTGTTCGCCAGCAGCACCGTGTCGGCGCTGGGCACGTGGACCAGCGAGGCGGTGACGATCGGTGTGGTGGTCACGGCCATCAAGAAGCAGATTTCAAAACGGTCCGGGGCTGAGTTCGCCCGGTTGACAGTGGAGGATTTTTCCGGATCTTCCGAAGTGCTGGTGTTTCCGGAGGCGTGGGCGGTGATCGCCGAACGTGTCCGGCCCGATGTGCCACTGCTCCTCAAGGGCGGTTATTCACGGAAAGATCAGGGCGTCGAGAACGCGACGTTCATCGTGGACACGGTTACGCGCTTCGCGGAAGTGCGGGCCAACGGTGAGCTGGCGGTCGCGATCGACCTGAGCCAGGGGCTCGATCTTGCCCCCGGGGTGATGGATGATGTGCGGGCGGCGGTCGAGTCCCATGAGGGCTCGGCGCCGCTCGAGGTCCGGTGGAGTGACGACTCCGGGAGGCTGGTCCGCTTCCGGTCCCGTTCGCTCACCGTGGCCGCATCGCCCGCCATCCTATCCGATCTTCGCGCGCTCCTCGGCGCTGATCGTGTGCGCCTCGTGCGCGCCGGCAGCTGACGGGCGTCGCGTCCTTTTTCCAGGATTGTCATGGCTGCTGCCCCGGTTCTCGAGTTCGAGCGTCCTCTGGCGGAGCTCGAAAAACAGATCGAGGAGCTGAAGCGACTCGCGTCGGAACAGTCCCTCGACGTGACGCCAGAGCTGGAACCGCTGCAACGCCGGCTGGGTGAGCTGCGGGTCGAGATCTACCAGAAGCTGACGCCGCTCCAGCGGGTACAGGTCGCGCGCATCGCGCGGCGCCCGTTCACCTCCGATTACATCAAGCTCGCGTTTACCGACTTCATCGAGCTGCACGGCGACCGTCTCTTCCGCGAGGATGCGGCGATCCTGGCCGGCTGGGCGCGGCTGGAGGGTGAGACGGTGATGCTGATCGGACACGAACGCGGCCGCGACACGAAGGAGAATCTGCGCCGGAACTTCGGCATGCCGCATCCGGAAGGATACCGGAAAGCGCTGCGTCTCATGAAGCTCGCCGAGAAGTTCCAGGTGCCCGTGATCACCTTCATCGATACGCCCGGCGCCTGGCCCGGGCTGGGTGCCGAAGAGCGCGGCCAGAGCGAAGCGATCGCCCGCAACCTGCTCGAGATGAGCAATCTGCAGGTGCCCATCATCGCCACAGTCATCGGCGAAGGGGGATCGGGCGGTGCGCTCGCCCTCGGCGTGGCCGACCGGGTGCTGATGTTCGAGAACTCCGTGTATTCCACGATTTCCGTGGAAGGGTGCGCGGCCATTCTCTGGAAAGACGGCAAGAGCCCCGAAATGCGCGAGAAAGCGGCGAAGGCGCTCCGGCTGACGGCACCGGATCTGATCGAGCTGCGCGTGATCGACGAGATCATTCCGGAGCCCGTGGGCGGCGCCCACGCGGACCACGTGACCACGGCGAACACCCTGCGCGACACGCTCGTGCGCAATCTCGAGGAGCTGCGACGGCTCAAGCCCGACAAACTCGTCCGGCGCCGACGCGAGAAGTTCCTGCGCATGGGACAGTTCACCGAGTAGCTTTCACGCCGTGGCGCATCTGATCGAAGTCGCGTTCCGCGGCAACCGGAAGGAATTCTTCACCTGGACAGGCGAGACGCCTCCCCCGCTCCGCGCGGGGGTCATCGTCGAAGCCGACCGTGGTGAGGATTTCGGTCGTGTGCACTCGACCGGTGAGTTGGCCGAGGTCCGCTGCAATGGCTGCGCCCACGGCTGCGGTACGACTCCGCCGCCGCGGGTGGCGCTACGACTGGCCACCAAAGCCGACGAGCAGCTGGACCGCGAACTGACAGCCGAAAACGAAGCCGCGCGCCGCACCTCGATGGAACGGGTGAAGGCGAACGGGCTGGTCATGAAGCTGACCGATGCGGAGTGGCAGTGGGATCGCCGCAAGCTCACGCTCTTTTTCACCGCCGAGCGTCGCGTGGATTTCCGCGGCCTCGTGCGCGATCTGGCGGCCCAGTTCCGCACGCGGATCGAGCTGAAGCAGATCGGGGTGCGCGACGAGGCCAAGCGCCTCTCCGGGGTCGGGCGCTGCGGCCGCGAGTATTGCTCGGCATCGTGGCTTCCTGACCTGCGCCCGGTCAATCTGGGCGTCGCGAAGGACCAGAAGCTTTCGCTCAACCCACAGCAGATCTCGGGGGCCTGCGGCCGGCTGATGTGCTGTCTGCGCTACGAGCACGAGTTCTACGTGCTGAGCCGTCGCAAATTCCCGAAGGAAGGGAAGATTCTCACGACGTCGCGCGGCGAAGAGAAGGTGATTTCGTGTGACATCTTCCATGAACGCGTGACGCTGCGCACGGCGGAGGGAGACAGCCGCGTGCTCACGCTGGCCGAGCTCCGCAGTGAAGTGGACGGACTCGACCAGCCGGCCGAGCCGGTCGCCGATACCGGGACCGATGACGCGCGCGCATCGGTCGCCGACGCGCACGCCGATCCCGCCGTGCGCGCGATGCTCGACACGGTCGAAATCGAAATTGCGACGTTGATGGAGAGTGCCCCGGTCGTGATGGCGCCGGCAGCCGTGGCTCCGGGTACGATGGCGCCGGCCGCTGCCGCGCCGGTCACCGTTGAGCCGACGATCGATATCGGCGTCACAGAAACGGCCGCCGAAAGCGCCGCTGAGGCCACGCGCCGCAAGCGTCGTCGCGGACGTCGTGGCGGTCGCCGCCTCCGTGCAGCCGAAGAGCGCCGCCAGACG
>CANJOX010000439.1 GCA_947475795.1 Gemmatimonadota bacterium | reverse complement strand
GAGCCAATCTGATGTCCATCCGTCCCGTCAAACGCATCGTTCAAGCCCAGCCCACCATGGAAGGCGCCGGTGTGCATTTGCACCGCGCCTTCGGGTTCACGGAAACCTCCGAAACCGACCCGTTCCTGCTGTTCGACGATTTCCGGAACGACGTCCCCCGGCAGTACCAGGCAGGGTTCCCATGGCACCCGCATCGCGGCATCGAGACCATCACCTACGTGCTGGCCGGCAACGTCGAGCACGCCGACTCGCTGGGCAATCGCGGCATGCTGGGCGCCGGCGACGTGCAGTGGATGACCGCCGGCAGCGGCATCGTGCACCATGAAATGCCGCAGGGCGATGCGCAGGGACGCATGCACGGCTTCCAGCTGTGGGCCAACCTCCCCTCGTCGCTCAAGATGACCGCGCCGCGGTATCAGGACGTGCAGTCGAAGGAGATCGCCGAGATCATCGACGACGACGGCACCACCGTGCGCGTGATCTGCGGCGAGTTCTGGGGCAAGCGCGGTCCGGTGGACGGTATTGCCGCCGATCCCTGCTATCTCGATGTGTTCGTGCCGGCCGGGAAGAAGAAGTCACTCCCGGTCGACGCCTACCGCAGCACCTTTGCCTACATCTTCGAGGGCGCGGGCACGTTCCGTCATGCCTCGGACCCGATGGGCATCCTGACGGAGCGCACCGCCGGCAACGACGACGATCTCGTGCGCGACATGTCGGGGAACCGTTCGCTGGTGCTCTTCGACAGTGGTGATGAAGTCGTGGTGCGGGCCGGCGAGCACGGGATTCGCTTCCTGCTGGTGTCTGGTGCGCCGATCAAGGAACCGGTGGCATGGTACGGGCCGATCGTCATGAACACGCAGGCCGAGTTGCAGGTCGCGATGCGTGATCTGCGCGAGGGCACGTTCATCAAGCATTGACGACCCGGCACCGCGACGCGCACGGCGTCGCGGTGCCGGACAATCGACGCTCTACTGCCGGACGAGCGCGGAAATCCCGCCCACGTAATACGTGTCGGAAAAGAGCACCGACTTCCGGCGTTCCGCGGTAATGGTGATGCACGCCCCGATCATGTCCACCTTGCCGGCCATGAGCGCGGGGATCATCGCGCCGAAGTCCATGTTCACGATCTCGAGCCGGCGGCCGAGCTTCGCGGCCGTGCGGGCGGCGAACTCCACATCCATGCCCACCACCTGCCGTGACGCGTCCACGAACGAGAACGGCTCGGTCACAGCGGCGGTGCCGAAGCGCAGCACGCCGTTCGTGCCGGTCGCGATCGCGGGCATCGGCTGCGGCGCGCCGCTCGCGGGGAGCCAGCGGGCGACCATCTGCTCGTATTCGCCGGTTGCCTTCACTTCATGAATCACGGAGTCCACGGCGTTCTTGAGCTCGACGTCCCCGAGCCGCACCGCAAACCCGTAGTCGTCGGTGGTGATCTTCTGCGGCAGCACCACCAACCCCGGGTTCTTAGCCGCGATGTTGCGCAGGATGGGCTCGTCGTAGGCCGCGACGTCCACCTTACCGGCTTTCACCGCCATCGCAGCATCGAGCACCGTGGTGAAATACAGGAACGTGGCCTTGGGCAGCTTCGAGAGCACCAGCTGATCGACCACCGTGCCGGTGGGGATGCCGAACTGCCGACCGTCGAGCTGCTCGAATGAGGTGACCTTCTCACGGGCCGTGCAGCCGGCCAGCATGGATCCGCCGGCGGCGATGATCATGACGAACGAACGCGTGACGCGACGCATGGGACTGCGCATGGTGAATCCGGATGAGGGGGAACGGCAACCTGCCGTCAATACTACGGCGTCGGGAGCTGTGGTGGCGCCGTCAGGGCGCGCGACGGATGGCCACCTGCCACACCCACCACATCAGCAGCGGCTGCATCGGCAGTCGCAGCCAGAGCGCAGCGAGTGACGCCGCCGATGCATCGGCGCTCCGCGCCTGATTGAGCATGTGGAGGTTGGCCGGAAACACCGCCACCAGCAGCGCCAGCAATCCCCACCCAGCCACACTTCGCGTGGCCGGGATCAGCAGACCGATGGCCCCGGCGATTTCCAACACCCCGCTCACGATGGTGGCGAGGCGCGCGTCGGGGACCCACGGCGGCACGATGCGATCGAAAAACGCCGGCATCACGAAATGCAGCACACCGGCGGTGAAGAAGAGCAGCGCCGGCGCCCCGACGGTGGTGAGTGACATGCCGGACCGTGTGACCACGCGGGCTATTTCGCCGGCGGCAGCGCGGCCAGCAGCCGCTCCACAAAGCCGTTCACCGAGGCGTTGGTATCGATCCAGCGCACCACGGCCACGACATCATTGACCGGGTCCACATAGATGATGTTGTTGCCGGCGCCCACATGCACGAACGCCTGTGGCGGCGCGGCCGGCAGATACTTGCGGCCGGTATTGAGGTACCAGTTCATGTACCCGTAAGTCGGCTGCGCCGGGGTCGGGGTGAGCGCCTGCGTCACCCACGCGTCCGACAGAAGCCGCTGCGTGCCCCACACGCCGCGGCGCTGGGTCAGCAACCCGAAACGTGCCATGTCCCACGCGTTGATCATCATGCCGCCGCCCCAGTGACCGCCGCCGCTCACCGACTGCACCATGCGACCGTCGAGGACAATCCACGAATTGTCGTAGCCGTACCAACGCCACGTGTTCGACGCGCCGATCGGGTCCATAATCTTGGTCCGCAGGATCTCGGGCAGCGGCTGGCGCCACAGCTGCAGGGCCGCCAACGCCAGCACGTTCACCCGCGTGTCGTTGTATTCGTAGGTCGAGCCCGGCTCCACCCGTGCGCGCGTGGTCCACGTGTTCACCTGCTGCGCCGGACGATCGGCCCATTCCGGCTTCCCCCACAACGTGCCTTCCCAGTCACTCACCTGTCGTAGCAGGTGATCCCAGGTGAGCCGCTTGTTGTGCGGACTGTCGAACGGACGCAGCCACTTCGCATCGCCCGGCCAGTCGGCCCCGAGCCCGGTGCCGTTGGGATACGCGCGCAGGATCGGCGGCATCACGTGGGCCACCGTATCGTGCACGCTGCGGATCAGTCCCGCGTCCTGCGCGAGCCCCACCACCGTGCTGAGGAAGCTCTTCGCGACGCTGTTCGTGCTCTCGTTGGCGCTCGGATCACCCCACGTGGCCACCACGTAACCTTTGCGCACAATGACGCCCGTCGCCCCGCCACGCGGCGCGAGCGGTCCGATCGCAGCCCCGAAGGGCTCGCGACCGAACGTCTGTTGGTGATTGAGCTCGAGATCGCGCGGCGTCTTGCTCTCCTTCTCAATGGCGAAGGCGATAGCGTCGGCCAGCTTCACCGAATCCATCCCCATCGCCGAGGGCGAGCGGCGTTCCCACGCCCCCGCCGG
>CANJOX010000438.1 GCA_947475795.1 Gemmatimonadota bacterium | reverse complement strand
TCACCCGGCGCCAGTTTCAGCACGTCGGTGTATTGCTGCCCCCAGATCCCAGCGCGGAAGATGCCCACACCGCCTTCGATCTCCGGCACGTCGAACATGGCCTTGTGCTTGCCGGTCACTCGCTTGGCCCACGAAACATCCCACGTCTCTTGCTGCGCCTGCTCCCAGGCGTCGAGTTCCTCGGCCACCGCGTTCAACGGCGGGGAGGTCGGTTCCGCGGCGTGCAGCACGGAGGAGGCCGACGCCAGCGCTGCTGCGCTGAGCCCGGCCGATTTCAGGAACGTACGACGGTCGCTGCTCATGGAGGAGTTCGTCAGGAAAAGAAGGTGGCAGAACACGGACGACCTGATGATGGCGTCGGGACTGGCGAAAGTCACGGCACAGGCCGGCGCGTGCATCGGCCTATATTTCGGTCATGGTGCCCGCCCTGTTGCCCGCCCTGCTGCCCGCCCCGGTGCTCCAATCGCTCGAGCCCCCCGCCGGCTTCACCGGTGCCTACACCGGTGGCGGTATCCCGAAGGGCTTCGTGATGGTGATCGCCTGCTTCGGCGTGTATATCCTGCCGTCGATGCTGGCGTGGAAGCGGGGCAGTTCGCGGCGCTGGAAGATCACCGCCATCAACCTGCTGTTGGGCTGGACGGTGATCGGTTGGATCGTGTCGATGGTGCTGACCTACGCCTACGAGCCGCCGCCGCCGGGTGAAGTGGACGAAGCGCACGTCCCCGGTGGCGAACGCCCCCGCTAGCGGCCGTAGGTTCGCGCGAGCTCGCGCACACGCGCGGTGAGCGTGGACGGCAACTGATCCCACGTAAACCGGAAACTCCAGTTGCCGGCCTGACGGCCGGGAAGATTCATCCGCGCGTCGCTTCCCCGCCCCAGCACATCCTGCAGTGGCACGAGCGCAGTATTCGCCACCGACGCGAACGCCGCGCGGATCATCGCCCAGTGGATCTCGCGACCGTCGGTGTGCAGATACCTCCGCGCGAACGCCTTCTCCTGCTCGACGTCCTCGGCTGCCCGCGTGGAATCGTCGGCGCCAGACGACTGCCACCACCCCACCGTGGTGTCGTTGTCGTGCGTGCCGGTGTACACCACGAGTTCGCGGTCATGACGATGGGGAATGAACGACGAGGCCGGGTCGTTGAACGCAAACTGGAGAATCGCCATGCCCGGATATCCGAATTCCGCACGCAGCGCTTCCACCTCCGGTGTGATCAGGCCGAGGTTTTCGGCCACGATGGGCATGGGCCCCAACGCCGAGGTGAGCGCCGTGAAGAGCGCCGCGCCCGGTCCCTGGACCCAGCGACCATGCACGGCGGTGATGTCAGCGGCGGGGACCTCCCAGCAGGCCTCGAATCCGCGGAAGTGGTCGAGACGCACGACGTCGAACATCGCCAGCGCCGCGCGCATGCGCTCGATCCACCAGTGATACCCATCGCGCGCCATGGCGTCCCAATCGTAGAGCGGATTGCCCCAGAGCTGACCCGTCTCGCTGAAATAGTCGGGCGGCACACCGGCCTGCACGATCAGGCTCGCGTCGTCGTGCAGCTTGAACAGCGAGCGATTGGCCCACACGTCGGCGGAATCGTGTGCGACGAAGATCGGGACGTCGCCCATGAGCTGGATGCCGTGGGCCGTACACGCTGTGCGTAGCGCCTGGAACTGCCCGAAGAACACAAATTGCTCTTTGTAGCAGCGTTCGATCGCGGGACGCAGCGTGTCGCGCCACGTGCGCAGCGACTCGGGCTCGCGGCGCGCAGCACCGTGCTCCCACGAGGGCCACGCGGCGCCCCCGTGCGCTTCCTTGAGGGCCATGAACAGCGCGTAGTCCGGCAGCCATGACGCCTGCTCGCGCACGAAGCGATGTACGGCGTCGTCGTACGACAACGTGCCGAGCCAGGCATCGAGGCGCGCCCGTTTGGCCGGAATCACGGCGCCGAAGTCGCACACGTGCGGGTCGGCGGGTTCCGCTTCGAACCCGACGTGCGCGCGTACCTGCTCGGGCACGTGAATCAGCAGTGGATTACCGGCGAACGCGGAGAAGCACTGATAGGGGCTGTCGCCGTAGCCGGTCGGGCCAAGTGGAAGCACCTGCCAGATCTTCATCCCTGCATCGGCCAGCCACCGCACGAAGCGGAACGCATCGGGACCCATATCCCCGATGCCGCCGGGAGACGGGAGCGAGGTGGGATGCAGCAAAATGCCGGCGGCGCGGGGGAACAGCATGGTCGAAAAATACTCTTGACACGACGCAGGCGGGGGTGTTGCATGGCATCTCGCCCGCGCCTGCCATTCATCATGGCGCTGACGTTCTGGACAGGGACGACATGACGCAACGTATTCGTGTTGGCTCTTCAGGGTTTCGAGTGGGTCCCGGTTCGGCGTGTCGGGGTTCCAGGGCGCATCCGCCGCCGCGACAGGGCTCGCCATCTTGAACGCCCTGCGATGCCGAAACCCGCGCCCGCCTTACATGATCCACGGCCTCTTCGCGTTGAGGCCCACCGTCGCGCTCCGGTGTGCCCCCGACGCCCTTCAGTGTTTGGGGGTGCATCCGCGGTGTCTCGGTGCCCATCCGCGGCGCAGGCGGTTTGCCGGGGGTCGGAACAAACACCGTTGCCGCAGATTCGCGCGGTTGTGTCGCGGATAAGCGGGACGCGGTCATGTAGCGGTGTGCCAACCTACTCTCTTTCCTGAAGAGCCTTCTTGTTTTCAGTGCTTTCGCTCTTTCCGACACCGGACGCCGACCCATGACTGAATCCACCGCAATGGACCTCCGCCTGCCGCTCGGCCTCGTGTTTCTGGTGCTCGGCGTCATCCTTGCCGTCTTTGGTGTGTTGATGCCCGGCTTGGCCCGTCGTGCCTCGTCGCGGCGGCCGCCGCGGGGCGCATAATGCGTCGCCATCTGCTGGGGAAACAGCTGCGCGAGTACTCGATCATTACGTGGTTTTTCGAGCGCCTGTTCTGGGTGCTGCACCAGCTCTCGCCCAGCCGCATCGCGGGGGGCAGCCGTGTTGCACACGTGAACTCTGAGGCGTTCCGGAACAATCCGCAGGCGGCCACGGCGATCCGGTCGCGTCGCAAGGAGCTGTACATCCTCACGTGGTTCGCGATCGAGCTTCTGCTCCTGCTGTTCACCGAACTCGACGCCGCATGGCCACTCTGGATTCCACGGGTGCTGGCCACGATCCGCATTCTCGACATTTTTCAGTCGTCGGTGAATCTGAGCGTGTTCGATCAGCTCCGTACCGATGAGCGCATCATGATTTCCTCGGCGGTGCGCACGCTGGTACTCAGCTTTCTGAATTATCTCGAGCTGCTCATCTGCTTCGGCATCGTGTATGTCACCATGCTCGAGCAGCTCGCCGGTGCCGAC
>CANJOX010000437.1 GCA_947475795.1 Gemmatimonadota bacterium | reverse complement strand
TCGAACGGCTTCCCCATGACGTTGGTGAGCACGTTGAGGCGGCCGCGGTGCGCCATGCCGATCACGACCTCACGCGCACCCGAGCGCCCCGACTCGCGGATTACTTCGTCGAGCATCGGGATCAGCGTGTCGGTGCCTTCCACCGAGAAGCGCTTGTAGCCCTGGTAGACGCGTCCCAGAAACCGCTCGAGACCGTCCACCTGATTCAGGCGCCGCAGCGTGTCCTTTTTTTCGTCGGGCGTGAGCGCCCGCGTGAGCACCTCCTCGCGGAAGGCGCGCCGGAACCATTCGCGCTCGTCGTCCGCTTCGAGATGCCACACTTCGTAGCCGATGCGCCCCGCGTACACCTTCCGCTTGCGCGCGATCGCGTCGGCGGCGGTGGCGAAGCGATCATCACCAAGGGCCGCGCCTGGAATCTCCTGCAGATCGACGTCGGTGAGCCCCCAGAACTCCGGGCTCAGATCCTCGGCGCCCGGCGGCGGCGTACCCAGCGGGTCGAGCTGCACCGCGTAGTGTCCGTAGTTGCGGATCGCCTGCTGCAGGGAGGCCGCGGCGGCCACTTTGCGGAGGAAGGCGACGTCGGTGGTGGCGCCGCCCGTGGGCGCGGACGCCGACGGCGGTGCACCGGTCCCGAACAGCGACTCGGCGATGCGGAAATACTGGCGCCAGGTCTCGTCCACACTGGATGGATCGTGACGGTAACGCTCGAATTGTTCGGCAAAAATGCCGTCGTTGAAAACGCTCGTGATGGCAGCGGTCATAGTCTTCGAATGTAACGTCAGGATATCGCAGGCACACCGTCTTCCCGATCAGACGGTGGCCGGCAGCACGAGCGTGAACACCGACCCATCCCCGGGGCGCGAGACCACCTCGATGCGCCCGCCCAGCAAGGTGGCCAGCCGGCGGGCGATGTACAGCCCCAGCCCGGTGCCGCGGTTCCGGCGCGCCGACACATCCTCAATCTGCGAGAACGGCCGGAACAGCCGCTGCATGTCGGTGGGCTCGATGCCGATGCCGGTGTCCCGGACGGCGAAGCGCACGGTCGGGGTGCCGTCGGCCAGGGGCGATCCGCGGGTGACACGCACACGGACCGCACCGCGGTCGGTGAACTTCACCCCGTTCTGGCACAGGTTGAGCAGGATCTGCCGCACGCGGGCCTCGTCGGTGTGGAGCACTGGCAACCCCGGCTCGAGCTCGACGGAGAATTCGATCCCCTTCTCGCGGGCCAGCGGGTCCATGAACGGGTGGATCGAGTCCAGCAGCTCGGGGAGGCGGACCGTCGCAGAGCGCGCCGTCAGCCGGTCGGCTTCGAGCGAGGCGTAGGTCAGGATATCCTCGATCAATGCCCCGAGATGCCGCCCCACCGTGCGCAGGCGCATCACCACGTCCTGCTGCGCCGGAGACAGCGGCCCCAGAATCTGGTCTTCCAGTAGTTCGCTGTACCCCTCAAGTGCCGCTAAAGGAGTGCGAAGCTCATGCGATAGTGTGGCTAAAAGACTGGTTTTTGCCGCGTCGGCCGACTGGGCATCCTCCAGCAGTCGTGCCTTCCAGAGCGCCATCGAGGCGAGGTCAGCCATCACGCCAAGCCGCTCTTCATCGGCCTCGTCAAAGGGCGGGTGACCGGCATCCCGCGTGATCGACAGCACCCCCAACAGCTGCTGATTCGCCAACAGGGGAAGGAGCAGGATCGGCCCCACACCCAGCCGCGGCAGCAGGGCGGCAAAAAAGGGTGAGCTCGCCGCGGGCGACTGGATCGACGACACTCGGCGCTCCACTGCCACTTTCCCGGTAATCGTCCCCTCAAGCGGGAAGGCCATCGAGAGCAGCTCGGCGGTTTTCCCGGACCCCGCGACAAACACGCCATTATCGCCACTGATTTCCGCCACCACCGCGCCACTCGCGCGGCCGCGGATCATGGACAGCGAGCACAGCGTCTGTAGCACCTGCTGGGCACTCGTTTCGGCAGCCAGTGCCCGCGCGACCTGGCGGATACCACCCAGCTCTTCCGTCTTCCTGTAGTCGGAATAGAGCAGGTCTTCCGTGCGTGCCGGATACTCGGTGGAATCGTGCGGGCTGGGCATGCGGGAACTCTGCACCATCGCACGGCGCTTGGGGAGCGATGCCCAAAAGAGAATCGAAACGCCCCCCCGACGGCGGCGTACGCGCCCGCGGGGTGAACGGCCACCCCGACAAGCCGTGCCTCCGCTGCGGCCGCCCCTTCAGCTGGCGCAAAAAATGGGCCCGCGACTGGGAGCAGGTGCGCTACTGCAGCGACCGGTGCCGCATGGGCAAGAGCGCGCCCCCCTTGGCAGGATGAACGGCTTGCCCCACTATTAGTGGGACACAATGACACGCCGATGCGTACGTTGGATTCAATTGACGAGTACCCCATGACCGAAATCGATCACGGCAACAATGGGTGTCCGGCCCCGCCGTCGCCTGCAGGGCCGACGAGGGTGTTGCTCGTCGATGAGTCGCCCACCGATGCGGCCAAACTCACCAACCTGTTGCGGGAGACGGCGCGCGATGACTTGCACATCGTGCACGTGGCCAGTGTCGAGGCGGCGATATCACATCTCGCCACCAACGAAGTGCAACTCGTTACCGCCGATCTCTCGCGACCGTTTAACGGAAACGGGAACGGGCATGGGAACGGCACCGGGAACGGTGACGGCACTGGGCACGGAAACGGCACGGGGCACGCCGACGGCAACGGGAACGGCAACGGGATGGCCGAGCTGGAGGGCCTGCAGCGGTTGCTCGAGGCGGCCCGTGACATCCCGCTCGTGGTGCTCACCGGCGACGATCACGCGCTCGGGGAACGGGCCCTGTCGCTGGGTGCCGAAGACTTTCTGGTGCACGCCGACATCAGCGGCCCCCGATTTGCGCGCAGCCTGATCAACGCCCGACAACGGCGCGTGCAGCGCAACGGGCACCAGGTGGCTGAGCAGCTCCAGATGGTGGGTCGACTCGCGGCGGGGGTGGCCCACGAGATCAACAATCTCCTGGCGGCCATCAGCGGTACGGCCGAAGTGCTCGTCGGCGAGGCCGCGTCGCCGGAATGCAACGCGATGATCCGCGACATCCTCGCGCAAGTCGAACGCGGACGCGGCGTGACCCGCCATCTGCTCACCCTCGGGCGCCGCGACCGGTACGAGCCGCACTACGTGGACCCGAACGCGGTGCTCGAAGCCGTGGCGACATCCGTCGAGCGTTGGCGCACGCCGGATCTCCGGGTGGAACGGCAGATCGACCGCGAGGTCCCGCTGGTGCATGTGGACCAGGCGCAACTCGAGCAGGCGCTGATGCAGCTGGCCCGCAACGCCGTCGAAGCGATGCCGAACGGCGGGACGATCACGTTCACCAGTCGCCGTGCC
>CANJOX010000436.1 GCA_947475795.1 Gemmatimonadota bacterium | reverse complement strand
TGGACGGTAGGTCATGGCAGGGGCGGGGAGGGGGGGCGGAGCGGCGTGCTGTACGGACCCGGCACGGCGGCGCCGCCACCGCTGACCACCTCGGCGACAGCGGCGGCCGCGGTGATCCCGCACGTCGGGCAAAACGGGTAGAACGCATTCTTGCGCGTGTGGCACGCGCCGCACGTATCGAACAATCGCAGCCCGCAGTGCACACAGAAGTTGCCGGGGCCGGTCACGCCGCCGGCGATGGCGCGTTCGCAGCCCGGGCACACCCCGGCCCCGATCCGGCGTAGCGCCTCCTCGTACGGCAGCGCGCGCCGCCGTTCGGCTTCACTCTGCTGTACGACAAGTCGACGTTGTGCGAGTGATCGGCGCATCGCCCGGATGAGCGACACCCCGACGACGGCGCTGGCCACGATCCCCAAGCCGTACCGCACGTAGCCGCCGTAGCTGGGCAGGTACGGCACCAGTTCCACGAAGAACGCGAACACGGCAAAGAGCACGAAGCCGCGCAGCAACGGCCAGTAGTCGTGGCGCCGCTGGCGCGCCACCAGCCAGCCGGCCAGCAGCAGTAACGGCAGCGTGAAGGCGAGGCGCACGCCGAACACCCGGAGCTCCTGCCGCTGCCGCGCCCGCTCGAAGCGTCCGCGCGCCGCGATCTCGAGGTCGACGCCCTGTTCGCGGACGCGCGTCAGGGCCTGCGCGATCCCCAGGAGCTGTACGTCGGTCGCCTCCACCGCCACCTCGGCGTCACGCTCGAGCCGCTTGATCGAGTCGAGCGTCCGGGTCCGCGCGAGGAGCTCGGCGTTCTGGGTCGAGTCGGCGGTCGCCTTGCGGGTGGCGATCCACGCGTCGAACGTCGCCCGCTGCGAGGCGAAGTCGTGGCGCGCCACCGTCAGTGCCTGCGTGGCGCGTTCGCGCGCGTCCTGCGCGGTCCGCTGCGCCGTCGTGAGAGAATCAGCGGTGGCGCGCAGCTGCCCGCGCACGCGCGGATCGATGAAGTCGGCCGTCGTCAGCGTCTTCGTGAGCGACGGGGCGATGCCCGGCAGTTCACCCACGAGCTTGCCGCCCAGACCGATCAGGAAACCGGCGAACGTGGCCGACACCGCCCACATGGCGATGGCGAACAGGGTGTCTGGGACCCGCAGCGTGCGGAACATGGTCAACTCCGGAAGTGGCCGCGCGCACGAGCCGCGCGGTGCGCGGACGTCACCCGACCGTGCCGTCAGCGCGTCTTGAACGCGCCGATCGCCTGGCGCGTGAAGTCGGACAACACGAGCGTGCCGCTCATCCCCGCGCGCTCGGCCAGCAACGTATCCCAGTTCTCGGTGCCCGCCCAGAACACCCGCTTCAGCATGGCCATGGCCTCGGGGTTGGAGGCCGCCAGCGTGGTTGCCAATGTGTTGACGGCGTCATCCATGCCGGCCACATCGTCGAACAGCCGGGCGTACAGCCCGTGGCGTTCGCCCCACGCGGCGTCACGCCAGTCGGCGTCCACCGACATGGCGCCGAAGGCCGCCAGACCGATCTTCTTTTCGATGACCGGCCCCACCACGAACGGACCGATCCCGACGGCCAGCTCGCTCAGTTTGGCCGACGCCTTGGTGACGGCCATGCTGAAGTCGGAGGCCGCGATGAGTCCCACCGCGCCGCCGGCCGCTTTGCCGTGCACGCGGCTGATCACGAACTTCGGTGCACGGATCATGGCGAGGATCACACGGGCGAACCCGCTGAAGAACTCCTGACCCTGCGCCGGGGTGTCGATCGCGCTGAGCTCGTCGAACGACGCGCCGGCACAGAACGGGCCGGTGCCGCCGCTCTGCAGGACGATCACCCGCGCGGCGGGATCGGCGCCCATAGCCGTCACGGCCGCCGCGAGATCGCGGAGAATCGCGCTCGGCAGCGCGTTGCTCTTGGGGTGAAAGAACTCGATGCGGCCGATGCCGTCGGACACGTCGGTACGGACGTAGCCGTCCGGACTGGAGGCGGGGCGGGAAGCGTCTGTCGTCATACACGGAAATTAGCGTGCCGGTCCGATTGTCGAACACTGTTTGCGGCCAGTACATTCCGACTATGGACCACAACTCGATCGTCCCCACGGAAGATCCGGCCCTCCTGGCCGCCTTCGAAGCGCGCATCGCCGCCGGCGAGAGCATCGAGCCGAAGGACTGGATGCCGGAGCGCTACCGCAAGCAGCTCACCCGGATGATGTCGCAGCACGCGCACTCCGAGATCGTCGGCATGTTGCCCGAGGGCAACTGGATCACGCGCGCGCCGTCGCTGCGCCGCAAGATGTCGCTCATCGCCAAGGTGCAGGACGAAGCCGGGCACGGGCTGTACATCTACTGCGGCACGGAAACGCTCGGCGTCGATCGCCATGAGCTCGTCGAGGCGCTCCTCGATGGGCGCGCGAAGTACTCGAGCATCTTCAATTACCCCACGCTCTCGTGGGCCGACATGGGCGTCATCGGCTGGCTCGTGGACGGCGCCGCGATCGTGAACCAGACCGTGCTCGCCAAGGCGTCGTATGGGCCGTACGCCCGCGCGATGGTGCGCATCTGCAAGGAAGAGAACTTCCACAAGCGCCAGGGCTACGAGATCTGTTCGGTGCTGGCCAACGGCACGCCTGAGCAGCGGGAGATGGTGCAGGAGGCCTTCAACCGGTTCTGGTGGCCGTCCCTCATGATGTTCGGGCCCAGCGACACCGATTCGCCGAACAGCGCCGAGTTGCTCAAGTGGCGCGTGAAGCGGAAAACGAACGACGAGCTGCGCCAGCGCTTCGTGAATCTCACGGTGCCCCAGGCCATCGCCATCGGCATCACCGTGCCCGATCCCGATCTGCATCTCGACCCGGCCACCGGTAACTGGGAGTTCGGCGAGATCGACTGGAGTGAGTTCTTCGACGTCCTGAAGGGCAACGGGCCGTGCAATCGCGAGCGGCTCGAGGCGCGTCGGGCGGCGCACGACGAGGGCGCGTGGGTGCGGGCGGCGGCATCGGCGTATGCCGAGAAGCAGCAGGCGCGTTCCTCCACGGCTGCGGCCTGATCCCAGGACACGAATCATGTCAGACAGTCAGTGGCCCCTGTGGGAAGTGTTTACGCAGCCCAACAAGGGACAGCCGTTCGAACACGCCGGCAGCGTGCACGCACCGGATGCGGAACTCGCGCTGCAGAACGCCCGCGACGTCTACGCGCGGCGCGGCGAAGCGGTGAATCTGTGGGTCGTGCCCAGCGCGGCCATCGTGGCGTCCGCGCCCTCCGATGCCGGGCCGTTCTTCGATCCGGGCAACGACAAGCCGTATCGGCACCCGCAGTTCTATATCGCGCCGCGCGGCGTGCGCATCTTCTGAGTCGCTGATGACCGAACCGTCGTTCCAGGTCGCCGCACCGCGCAG
>CANJOX010000435.1 GCA_947475795.1 Gemmatimonadota bacterium | reverse complement strand
TTCGTCGCATCGGTCCTGTGAAGGACAAAGAAGAAGTGATCGGCTCGCACGTCCGCGTGAAGGTCGTCAAAAACAAGGTCGCGCCGCCGTTCAAGCAGGCCGAGTTCGACATCATGTACGCGGAAGGCATCAGCCATACGTCGCTGCTCGTCGACATCGGCTCGGAAGCCGGTATCATCGACAAGGCCGGCGCCTGGTACAGCTACGGCACGCAGCGCATCGGACAGGGGCGCGAAAACGCGAAGATGTTCCTCAAGGACAACCCCGTGCTCATGGCTGAGATCGAGGAGAAGGTCAAGGTGCTTCTCGGGGTGAAGGTGGCGGAGACCCCCGGCGTGCCTGAGGAGACCGAGGAGTAACGGGCGGGTTTGCTGCATGTCCGTACGAAATGAGGGCCGAGGGGTCGCTCGCGATGTGAAGTGGTGCCCGGATCACCACGGCTCATTGTGAGTAGCCCCTCGGCTCTTTTCGCACCCGTGCCCCAATCCGAATCCGAACCTGAATCCGGAGCGGAGCATGGCGCGGGCACCGTGAAGCAGGTGCTCGAATCGTCGCGCCGGCCGGGTCGGTTCGTGCTGACGCTGGCCGACGGCCGTACGTTTACCGTGCCTATTGCGGCGCTCAGCGATACCGGGGCCACACGTGCCGGCGTCGCCCTCGGTCCGGCGGCCGTGGCGCATCTCGCCCGCGAGTCGGCGGTCACCGATGTTGTGGATCGGGCCGTCAACGCGCTGGCGCGTGGGCGGAAAACGCGACGCGAGCTGGAGGTGCGCCTCCGTCGCCATCAGCCGGATCGTGCGCTCGTGTCCGACGCCCTCGATCGGCTGACCGCCTCCGGTGTCCTCTCCGACGAAGCGGTGGCGTTGGCGGAAGCCGCGGCGCGGCTCCGGCGTGGCGAGGCCCCGTCTCGCGTGCGGCAGGTGCTTCGGCGCAAGGGCGTGGAGGGGCGCACGGCGCAGGACGCCGTCAGTATGGCGATCAGCCACGACGGCTTCGACGAGGTGCAGGCCTGCCGGGAGCTCGCTCAGAAGCGGGGCCGCGCACTGGGGAACCACCCCCCGGACGTGGCGCGGAGGCGCCTCGTGGGCTTTCTGCAGCGGCGCGGGTTCAGCGGCCATGTGATCACACAGGTGCTGCGCGACGTACTGACCACGATGGACGACGACGGGCACGAGTAGCCTCCGCACCGGGGGCCTCGTCCGTCTATATTTGCACGTCTATGCATGCGTCCGATATCCGCGCCCGATTCCTGGCCTACTTCGCGAAGAATGGCCACGCCGTCCGTCCGAGCTCCGCGCTCGTCCCGGCAGATGATCCCACCCTGCTGTTCACGAACGCAGGCATGGTCCAGTTCAAGAAGGTGTTTCTCGGCATGGAGGACGCGCCCGATGGCAACCGCCGCGCGACCACGTCGCAGAAGTGCGTGCGCGCCGGCGGCAAGCACAACGACCTCGAGCAGGTCGGCCATACGGCACGACATCACACCTTCTTCGAGATGCTCGGCAACTTCTCGTTCGGTGACTACTTCAAGCGCGATGCGATCCGCTTCGCGTGGGAGTTCATCACCGAAGACCTGAAGATCCCGCGTGAGCATCTGCGCGTCACGGTGTTCCACGAGGACGACGAGGCGCGGCAGCTCTGGAAGGACGTCGCGAACGTGCCCGATAACCGCATCTACGGTCTGGGCGCGAAGGACAACTTCTGGCAGATGGCCGACACCGGTCCGTGCGGCCCGTGCACCGAGATTTACGTGGATCTCGCGCACATGGCCCCGGACTGGGCGTTCCCGAAAGACGCGCACGGCGAGTGGACGAACACCGAGATCGCCGACTATTCGCTCGATGCGTTCGTGGAGGGCGCCGAGGCCGGTCGCTTCCTCGAGATCTGGAATCTTGTGTTCATGCAGTTCGACCGGCAGCAGGACGGCACTCTGGTGCCGCTCCCCAAGCCGTCGGTCGACACGGGCGCGGGGCTCGAGCGCATCGCCGCGGTCATGCAGGGCGTGACGAACAATTTTCATACTGATCTGTTCCGCCCGCTCATCGCCCGCGTGGAAGAAGTGGTGGGGATCGGATATCCCTACCGGCCGGGCGTCGGCCTCGGCACCGCGGTTGGCAAGGACGGTCGCGAGATCGACCCCGCGTCGTTCCGCGTGATCGCGGATCATGCGCGCGCGACGGCCTTCCTGCTTGCGGACGGCGTGTTCCCGAGCAACGAGGGGCGTGGCTACGTGCTGCGCCGGATTCTCCGTCGTGCGGTGCGTCACGCGTGGCTGTTGGGACGGCGCGACCCCACGCTGGTGCATGTGGTCGAGGTCGTGATCGAGACCATGCGCGACCTGTATCCCGAGCTGCACGTCCGCCGCAAACACATTCTGGATACGACGCGTGCCGAGGAGGAACGGTTCCTCACCACGATCGATGCCGGCATGTCGCGCTTCGAGGAACTCGCGCCGACGGCGTCAACGCAGGGCTCGACGGCCATGCGTGGTACGATCTCGGGCGAAGACACCTTCCGTCTGTACGATACCTTCGGCTTCCCGATCGATCTCACCGAGTTGATGGCGCGTGAGCGCGGCTATCTCGTGGACATTGCGGGCTTCGAGCACGCCCTCGCGGCGCAGCGGAAGCAGTCGCAGGACGACCGCAAATCGCGACAGATCACCGTTAGCGCCGACGAGTTCGGTGATCCGACGCAGTGGACGCACGATGAGCGGCAGGCCGCCGCGTTGGGGCGGTTTGTTGGCTACGATGTCACCGAGGCGGACACCGTCGTGACGGCCGTGCGTGCGCTTCCCGACGGACGGGTGGCGGTCATGCTGCGGGACACGCCGTTCTACGCGGAATCGGGTGGGCAGGTCTCCGATCACGGCACCATCACCGGCGACGGCTGGTCGGTCACCGTGTCAGACGTCAAGAAGATTGATGGACGTATTGCCGCCATCGGTACTGTCGTCGGCGACGTCACCTTTGGCCGGGCCCATGCTGTCGTACCGCGTGAGCGCCGGCACGATACCGAACGCAATCACACGGCTACGCACCTGCTGCACGCGGCCCTTCGTCATGTGCTGGGCGAGCATGTCCATCAGGCCGGGTCGCTCGTGTCCCCGGACCGGCTGCGGTTCGACTTCACGCATCACGGCCCACTGACGCCGGCACAACTCGCCCAGATCGAGGCGCAGGTCAACGCCGGCGTGTGGACGGCCGCTCCCGTGAACACCCGCGAGTCGGCGTACGCGGACGCGGTGGAGCAGGGGGCGATGGCGCTGTTCGGGGAGAAGTACGGCGACATCGTGCGGGTCGTCGAGATTCCACGGCTCTCGGTCGAACTGTGCGGCGGCACGCACGTGCGTAACACGGCGGAGATCGGGCTCATGCGCATCGTGTCCGAGGGAGGCGTGGCGGCCGGTGTTCGCCG
>CANJOX010000434.1 GCA_947475795.1 Gemmatimonadota bacterium | reverse complement strand
TGCGCCATGCGTTCGCGTGACCGCTTGTGCCCCATGGCACGACGCAGTTGATCGGCCTGCGCCGGCGTGAAGCCGGCGGCCACGATGGCCACCTGCATCCCCTGCTCCTGAAAGAGCGGCACGCCGAGCGTGCGCTTGAGCACCTTCTCGAGCATCGGGTGCGGATACGTGACCGGTTCCAGCCCCGCGCGCCGTCGCAGATACGGATGCACCATCTCGCCCTGAATGGGCCCCGGTCTGATCAGTGCGACTTCAACCACGAGATCATAAAAGCACCGCGGCTTCAAGCGCGGCAGCGTGTTCATCTGCGCGCGACTCTCGATCTGAAACAGGCCCACGGTATCGGCGCGGCACATCACGTCGTACACGGCCTGGTCGCTCATGTCGAGCTGCCCGAGATCGATCGTGGTGCCGCGCGTGTGCCGGATGTACAACAGGCAATCCTGCACCACGGTGAGCATGCCGAGCCCCAGCAGGTCGATCTTGACCAGCCCCACGGGATCGAGATCATCCTTCTCCCACTGGATGACGGTGCGCCCCGGCATGGAGGCGGGCTCGATGGGCACGATGGAGCCGAGTGGCTCTTCGGTGAGGATGAACCCGCCCACGTGAATGGAGCGATGACGCGGCAGCTGATGCAGGCCATCGACGACATCCGCCAAGCGACGCACGCGTGCGTCGTCGGGGTCGAGACCGGCGCGGGCGAGCACGTCGCTTTTCGGCTTCGGCTCAGGCTCCGCACGGGCGTCGGCCGCGATCTTCCGCTCGGCCTGCATATCGATCACCTGCGCCCACGTGCCATCGCGATCGGTGGGGCCCTTGGGCGCACGCTGCGCGGAGCTCTTCGTTTGCGTGGACGCGACTTTGCGCGACGCATCACGCACCACGCGGGCCGTGGTGGTGGCTTCGGTGCCGCCGAGCATCTGTTGGCCCAGCCGGTCGGCGTCGGTGGTGGGTTCGGCGCCCGGCGTGTTCCCGGCGGGTGCCTTGTCCACCCGCAGTGCCTCGGCCGTGCTCCGCGCGCTGAACCGATCGCTGAGCGATGCCAGCATGTCGCCCTGTTGCACGGAGAAGCCGAGCACGCGCGCCGCATCGCGCACGGCACTGCGGCCACGCCACGTGATCTGTTCGCACACCATGGCGGCGTGTTCGCGGCCGTAGCGATTGTACACGTACTGCAGCACACGCTCGCGATCGCGGTGCGCGAAGTCGATGTCGATATCGGGTGGTTCTTTGCGTCCTTCACTGAGGAACCGTTCGAACAGCAGCTCCATGCGAATGGGATCCACCGCCGTGATGCCCAGGCAGTAGCACACAGCCGAGTTGGCGGCGGAGCCACGACCCTGACAGAGAATCCCTTCCCGTCGTGCGAAGCGGACGATGTCCCACACGGTGAGAAAAAATCCGGCGAGATCGAGCTTGCCGATCATCGCCAGTTCGTGCGCGAGTTGGGTGTCGTGCTTGGGGGTGCGCGACGTGTTCCACCGTTCGTAGGCGCCCTGTTCCACCAACCGCGTGAGATACTCCTGCGCGCTGATGCCGGGCGGCAGCGGAAACGCCGGCATGGACGGCTTGAGCTGCTCGAGTCGGAACGCACACCGTTCGGCGATGGCCAGCGTGGCCTTCACCCCTTCTTCGGCGCCACGCCACCGCTGATACAGCAGCGATGGCTTTTTGAGCGCCCACTCGGCGTTGGGACGCAGGCGCGTACCCATGGTGTCGAGGGTGCGTTCGTGCCGCAGCGTGTTGAGCACGTCGTGCACGATGCGCTGTTCGGGGGTGGCGTAGTGCACATCGTTGGTAACCACCCACGGCACACCGAGTTTGGCTGCGAGCGGGCGCAGCTGCTGCACCAGCGCGCGTTCTTCGGGCAGTCGATGATCCCAGCATTCCACCGCGAGATGTTCGCCGAACACGTCGCGTAATTCGCAGGCGGCGGTGTAGGCGTCGCTGGCGCGTCCTTCGGCCAGCAGCTGGGGCACCCAGCCGCGCGGGCAGCCGGTGAGGGCCATCACGCCCTCTACGTGGCGGGTCACGAGCGCCCAGGGCACACTGGGCGTGCCGCGTTCGCTATCCATGCGCGCCCGCGTGACGAGCGAGGCAATGTTGCGGTAGCCGTCGCGCGTTTCGGCGAGGAGCACCATGTGGGTACGTCGCTCGGCGCCCGGGTTGCCGATATCGGGCATGCGCACGGTGAGCTCGACGCCCAGGATGCCGCCGATGCCGAGCGTAGCGCAGGCGGTGCCGAAGCGGACCACGCCCCCCATTTCATCGTGGTCGGTGATGGCCAGGGCGGGGTACCCCAGCTCGGCGGCGCGCTCGGCCAGTGACTCGGGGAGCGAGGCCCCGTCGAGGAGGGAGAGGGCCGAGTGGCAATGGAGTTCGACGTACTGGTTCGGCATGGGATACCGAATATACACCGAAGACGAGGGCGGCGGAGGGGGCCGGCGGGGCCGTGTGTCGGCCGACCGCCGTTATCTTTCCCTGATGCCCATTGTCCGCCGTCCTTCCTGTGTTCCGCGCCCCTCGTGAAGCGGGTGCTCGAGCAGGCCGATACGATGTCCACCGAGGAGCTGGACAAGCTGCCGTACGGCATGATCCAGCTGGACGCGACCGGGCGGATTTTGAACTACAACGCCGTGGAGTCGAAGCTGGCGTCGTTGAAGAAGGAAGACGCGATCGGGAAGCAGTTCTTCACCGAGATCGCGCCGTGCACGAAGGTGCAGGAGTTTTACGGGCGCTTCAAGGAAGGGGTGATCCGCGAATCGCTCGATACGAGCTTCCGCTTTCACTTCGCGTTCAAGCAGAACCCGCGTGACGTGACCGTGCGGCTGCTGTATTCGCGCCGGACGCGCACGGTGTGGGTGCTGATTTCGGATCATGAGGGGAAGCCGCTGGAGCGCGACGACAGCGGCGTGTAGGTGGCGTGGCACCCGGTCAGTCGAACCACCCCTGCACATACCACCGCACCCCATCCTCGCAGTACAGCATCAGCTCGCCGTCGTGTTCGGCGGTGCACCGCCAGTAATCGCGAGCGTAGGCATCGGCACGCCACCAGTCGCCGCTCAAGCGTTCGGGGCCGTCGGCGGTGACGATCGACAGACGTTGGCCACGCCACCACACGGCGTCGGGCACGCCGTGTGGGCATTCCACGTCCACCGTTTCCGGTGCGTCGAGCAAACGGAGTACGGCGGCGGTGGGTGTTGGCGAGGTGGGTGTTGACGGTGCGGGTATCGGTGCGGGAATCGGTGCGGCGCCGAGGGCCATGGCGTCGGCGCTGATCCAGCGGCCGGTGTCTTCGGGGCGATGACTGTCGCCGGCTTCGGTGTGCACGACGACGGTGCCGGTGTTGTCGGGATCGAGCACGGCGCGCAGGCGCGCGAACACGGCGTCGGCATTCATGGCGGCGTCGCGCCACGACGGGATCAGCAGGTC
>CANJOX010000433.1 GCA_947475795.1 Gemmatimonadota bacterium | reverse complement strand
GCGATCGCCCAGCGGGGTGCCCGTCTGGGCGATGGAGCGTTGCAGGCCATAGCTGCCGCTCTGAAACTGGACGCTCGAGTACGGACGGTCGATGGACGGCGCCGTGGACACGTTGATCACACCACCCGCGGCGTTCCCCCAGAGCGCGCTGGCATTGGAGCGGATCACTTCCACCCCTTCCGCCACCGCGAGATCGATGTTGTCGAAGGCGGTGCGCCCATCGGGTTCGGTTTCGGGCATACCGTCCAGCAGGACGCGCACGCCACGCGAGGTGCCGGCGTTGGAGCGATCACCGGCCCCACGCGCCCCGAAGCCGCGGATCGCAATCCGCACGTCGCTGGTCCCGTAGCGCGACTGGACGAGCACCCCCGGCACCGTGCCCAGTGCGTCGTTGAGCCCGAAGCCGCTCTTCGACGCGAACTGTGACCGGTCCACGCGCGTGATGGCGAGCGGCGCGCCGAACGACGACTGCGAACTACGCGTGGCGCGGATTGAGAACGGGGCCAGCGTGCGCGCGAGGCTGTCGCGCCGCGCCACCGAATCGGCGCGCGTCTGCGCCAACCCGACGTGCGGGCCGAACAGGGCGAGGGTACCGGCGGCCAGGCACAGGAGCCGCGAACGGGGAACAGCGGGCATGACGGGGAGTGCGTAGGGGACGGGCGGGTCACCGAATACGCGGAGGAAGCTGAGTTGGTTGGACTTAACGGGGGATTAACACGCAGCCGAGTACTCGGGGCTCAGCACTGGGTCGTCGGGTCGGGTATAGTGGTCGGAATTCAGCAGCGACAGTGCTCAGTTGCGAGCATTTCCTGACGGCGTGTGGGGCCGCGGGGTGCCTAACACGAGTGCCGAGCGAAGGCCTCGTGAATCGTCAGATCCATGAAACCCGCTCGGCACTGTGGACTGTTGTTGCTGAATCCCGACCACTATACCCAGTCAGACGCCAGAATTCTGTTCACTGAGTACTGGGCCGTTCGCCGTTCAGCCGAAGTAGTCCTGCTGCCCCTTGTTCCGGCGCGATTCCCGCTCGGCGCGCCCGTATTTCCCCTCGTCCGAGCGCGAAATCTTCCGCCGCGCCACGAGCGCTTCGAGCACCAGTTCGCACGCCACCACGATCATCGCGTCGTCGCCCTTCTTGGCCAGGCCAAGGGCGATGACGGTGGCCACGAGTCCCGGCACGGTATCGAAGCCCTGCTTCACCAGATTGATCCCGATCTCGTCGGCCACCTGCAATGCGCCGCCGGCATCGAACCACATGATCACTTCGTCGGCATCCAGATCGCCGGCGCGCTCGCGCAGTGTGGCGTCGCAGGCCCGCCGGATGAGGTCCTTGGCAATCGTGGCGCCGCCCACGAGTTCGCCCTCGTACTCGAGTTCGATCTTGCCGGTGATGGCCGGGAGGGCGGCGTACACGTCGGCGATGCGCGGCACGGCCTCGCTGTCGCCGTGGCGCAGCGCGCGCTGCTCGGCGTTCGACACCACGTTCTCCATCGCCGTGATCGGCATACGCTGCGACACGCCCGAGCGCTTGTCGATGCGCTTGTCGTCACGCGCCTCGAAGGCGATGCGCTCCACCACTTCCTCGATCAGGTCGGGGACGCGAATGGCCACGCCGTCGGTGCGCTTCGTCCACGCTTCCTGGCGCGTGATCGCGACGCCGAGCTCGACGCTTTCGGGGTAGTGCGTGATGATCTCGCTGCCGATGCGGTCCTTGAGCGGCGTGATGATTTTGCCGCGCGCCGTGTAATCCTCGGGGTTGGCGGTGAAGCAGAGCAGGACATCGAGCGCGAGGCGCACCGGATAGCCTTTGATCTGCACATCGCCTTCCTGCATGATGTTGAACAGCCCCACCTGGACCTTGCCGGCCAGATCGGGAAGTTCGTTCAGCGCGAAGATGCCGCGGTTGGCGCGCGGCAGCATGCCGTAATGAATCGTGAGTTCGTCGCCGAGGATGTGTCCGCCACGGGCGGCCTTGATCGGATCCACGTCGCCGATGATGTCGGCGATGGTCGCATCAGGGGTCGCGAGCTTCTCCACGTAGCGTTCGTCGCGCGACACCCACGCGATCGCGGTGTCGTCGCCCTGTTCCAGGATGCGCTGCTTCCCATACTTGGAAATGGGAGCGAACGGATCGTCGTTCACCTCGCTTCCGGCCACGACCGGCATGACCTCGTCGAGCAGCGTGACCAGCGCCCGGAGGATCCGCGACTTGGCCTGCCCGCGCAGGCCGAGCAGGATGAAGTTGTGGCGGGCCAGCAGCGCGTTGACGATCTGCGGCATGACCGTGTCCTCGTAGCCGATCACGCCGCGGAACAGCGGGCCGCCATCCTGAATGCGGGCAATGAGGTTCCGGCGGATTTCGTCCTTGACGGTGGCAGGACGGTTGACGGCGTAGCCGGAGCGCTTGAGGGCGCCGAGGGTCTCGGGGAGTCTGGACACAGGTCGGGACGGATGGTCGGGCGGGTGACGGTCTGACGGACCGACGGCGCGTGCTGCACGGCTGTACCTAATACAGCGCACGAGGCGGGCGACTTGTGCCCAGTGATTCGCGAGCATGCTCCGGCGCCGGCACGACACGGGGGCAAGGTGTCACCGTTCCGGCGAACCCGTTGTCCTGTAAGACCTTGACGGTCCGTAACGAGATGGGAGTGTCACCGAGGGGGCTCTTGACAGCCACGCCTGCACACGTAGATTCCCGTCGCTTGATCCCCGTCGGCATTCTGCCGGGGGGGCCGTGCGCTTTTCAGGACGCACGGCGCAACCACCGCACCGTTTGGAGTCCTCCACTATGAAGCGCATCGCTCTCGTCGCTGCTGCACTCGTGCTCGCCGCCTGCTCCGCCAAGGAAGAGGCCCCGGCCGTTGATTCGGCTGCCGCTGCCCCGGCCGCTGCCGCCCCGGCGATGGATTCGGCCGCCATGGCCGCCCCGGTTGCTGACTCGGCCGCGATGGCCGCCCCGGCTGCTCCGGCCGCCGACACGACCAAGCACTAAGCTTCGGTTCTGTTGTTGGAAAAGCGGGCGACCAACTGGTCGCCCGCTTTTTTATACCCTAGGCCGGAAACGGGAGTTCCACCACCTCGGCGGTGATCGCGTCGCCCCCTACGCCAGCCACCCGGACCGTGTCGCCGGCCACCACCTCGCGCCGCAGCATCGCCAGCGCGATCGGTCCCACGCGCGGCGACAGCACCGCGCTCCGCACGGCGCCTACCGACTTGCCACCGGCATCGACCACCTCGGCGTGCACGGGCAGCGCCGACGCGCCGCGCAGACCGCGCAGACGGCGGTTCACATGGCCGCGAAAGTGCAGCCGGGCCACGGTTTCCTGCCCGGTATAGCACCCCTTGGTAAACGAGATCGCTCCCGCCGCATCGAGGTTCGCCTCCTGCGGGATCGTGTTGTCGTCCATGTCCACGCCCCAGACCGGTCGGCCGCTCTCCACGCGGGC
>CANJOX010000432.1 GCA_947475795.1 Gemmatimonadota bacterium | reverse complement strand
CGCACACCCGCCAACGGCACCGTCTTGGTGCCGGTGTTCCCGCGCACCTGCCCACGGATCCGCACCGGTGCGGAAGCGCTCAACGGCAGGGCGAGCGGAGCGTACGGGTCGGCGAGCACGCGCTCGGGCAGCAGGAGCGGCGACAGCGCGATCCCTGCGCCCGAGACGAAGTCACGACGGTTCATGATGGTTGACGAAGAGTGAGGGGGCTGCGCCGCGTATCGGCGTGGGGCAAGCTAGGGCTCGTGGCGCGGCCCCGGATTTCGCGCCCGTCACTATCGGGTATCGGAATGACCACTGACGTCGCTGCGACAGGTCGGCGGGTGCAGTAAGTTGCCGCACGCGTTGTCGTCCCTCTCCATTGCTCAGGGGTCACCGTATGATCCGCTCCGTTCTCCGTGCGCTGGTGCTCCCGGCCGTGTGGGCCGCCCTGCTGGTGCCGACCGGTCCCGCGGTGGCCGCCGCCCAGGCCGCCGCGCAAGACACCGATTCCACCGCCCTCCTGCTGGCGCAGCTCATTCGCGCCAACAGCAGCAACCCGCCGGGCCACACGCAGCAGATCGCCGACATCCTCGGGCCGCTCTTCCGCGCCCGCGGCTTTCAGGTGGACATCGTCCCCACGCCTGATTCGGCCAAGGTGCACTTCTTCGCGCGCCTCAAGGGGAACGGCTCGAAGAAGCCGCTGCTGCTGGCCGCGCACGCGGACGTGGTGGGTGTGGAGCGCGAGAAGTGGAGCGTCGATCCCTTCGCCGGGGTGATCAAGGACGGCGCGGTGTACGGACGCGGGGCGATCGACTTCAAGGGGGGCGTGGCGGTCTTTGCCCGTGCCGCCATGCTGCTGGCCGATCGCAAGGTGCCGCTGGATCGCGATGTCATCTTCCTCGCCGAGGCGGATGAAGAGGGCGCGCCCATGAACACGTCGTGGCTGGCGCGCTCGCACTGGGACAAGATGGATGCCGAATTCGCGCTGAACGAAGGCGGATGGATCATCACGCGCGACGACGGCACGGTGCAGTACGTGAGTATCTCCACCTCCGACAAGCGCGTGATGAACCTCACGCTCTCTGCCAAGGGGACGAGCACGCACTCGTCCATGCCGCTCCCCGACAACGCGCTCGTCACGATCGGTCGCGCGCTGGCCAAGCTGGGGAGCTATGAAACCCCGCTCGAGTTCACCCCCGACTCACGCCGCTTCTTCGAGACGTTGGCGAAGACCAACCGGGGCGAGGCGGGACGGCTGTACACGGAGCTGCTGCGCGGCACGCCGGCGCAGGTGGCCAATGCCGACCGCATGCTCTCACGCGACGCGCTGATCCACTCGCTGATGCGCAACACGATCGCGCCGGTGATCGTGGCCGGCGGGTTCCGGAGCAACGTGATCCCGGGGTCGGCCGAGGCCACGCTCAACATCCGGCTCATTCCGGGGAGCGATCCGGCGGCGTTCATCCGCTCGCTGGAGCAGCTGTTCAACGATCCGCTCCTCACCGTGAAGATGGCCGCGCCGCTGGCGCCGCCGTCGCCGGCGTCCGCCGACACGTCGCTGTTGTATCGCGCGCTGGCCGCCGAGGCCAAGGCCCAGTGGCCCGAGGCCGAGGTCACGCCGTACCTGTTTCAGGCGGGCACCGATGCCGCCGCGTGGCGCACCCGCGGGATTCCGGTGTTCGGGATTTATCCGTACCCCATCAGCAACGACGAACTCCGTCGCATGCACGGCAACGACGAGCGGGTCCGTGTTGAGTCGTTACGGCAGGGCACTGAGATGTTATTTCGCACCTTGAAGCGCGTGGCCGGCTCGGGCGCGCCCCGCTGACGACCGGGCCGTGGCGCGTAACTCCATGGCCCGCAACGGTCTGAGGTGGCACGTTGGGGCAGGGCGGCTCTTGCCGGATGCCTGAGCAGGGCACACTGTTCATAGTCGTCGCGCCGCGCATCATGCCGGTGCGACCCTGCCTGCCCGGTTCTGCTGTTCCCGCCCGCCCCGAGGCTCTGGGATGAAATCTGTTGTCGCACTCGCCGCCGGCGTGATCACGTTCGCGATCGCCGCCGCTGGTTCCGATCGTGTGGATCCGCCCGCCCCCCGCGCGTCGTCGTCCGGCGCGCGGCCGGTGGTGCTGTCGCCCGCACGGTTTATCGCGCCACCGGCTCCGGTCGCGCGCTACCGGACCTCGCTCGATCGCCTGCGCCCCAGCACTGGGGGGGCGGCGCGCCGCACCCGCACGCTGGCGCCGGTGGTGCTCAACGACGTCGTGAAAAAGAACTGCGCCGGCTGTCACAGTGACCAGCGCAAGATGGGCAACTTCTCGCTGCAGTCGTTCGATCTGGCCACGGTCGGCGCCACGTCGCCGATCATCGCCGAGAAGATGATCGGCAAGCTGCGCACGGGCATGATGCCGCCGCCGGGCCGTCCGCGTCCGACGGGCGACACGCTCGACGTGCTCACGGAAACGCTCGAACGGCAGATGGACGCCATCGCCGTGCGGAGGCCGGATGTGGGGCGTCGCTCCTTTCAGCGCCTCAACCGCGCCGAGTATGAGCGCGCGGTGAAGGACCTGCTCACGGTGAGCGTGAACGCCGAGTCGTGGCTGCCGCTCGATACCAAGAGCGCCAACTTCGACAACATCGCCGACGTGCAGATCCCGTCGGCCACGGTGCTGGAAGCGTATCTCGATGCGGCCAACGCCATCAGCCGTCTCGCGGTGGGCGACGCAAAGGCGAGCGTGTCCACCACCACGTTCAAGGTGTCGCGCCTGGCCAACCAGAACGGCCGTGACGGGGACACGCCGATCGGCACGCGCGGCGGCACCTCGGCCACGCACTACTTCCCGGCCGACGGCGCGTATGTGTTCGCGGTGTCGCTGCACTCCACGCCGATCGGCCAGCTGGTGGGTGGCAACGCGCCGTTCGACGAGAAGATCGAAATTTCAGTGGATGGCGAGCGCGTCGCGTTGATGGATATCGATCGCGGCATGCACGAAAGCGAACCCAACGGACTCGATCTCAAGACCGTGCCCATCACGGTGAAGGCCGGCCCGCGCGTGGTCGCCGCGGCCTACGTGCGCACGTTCGAAGGGCCGGTGGAAGATCTGATGACGCCCATCGGCAACAGTCTCCCCGACACGCAGATCGGCATTCAGGACGCGATCACGATTCAGGGGCACATGAAGCTCTTCACGGTCACCGGCCCGTTTAACCCGACCGGTGTGTCCGACACGCCGAGCCGCCGTCGCATCTTCAGCTGCCGTCCGCTCAGTGCCGCGGAGCAGCGTCCGTGCGCCGAGCGTATCGTGAATCGCATCGGTTCGCAGGCGTATCGTCGTCCGCTCACGGTGAGCGACCGCAAAGCGATCATGAGCTTCTACGACGACGAAGCGAAGAACGGCGGCTTCGAGAGCGGCGTGCGTGGTGCGGTCGAAGCGATCCTGGCCAGCCCGTACTTCGTGTTCCGGGCCGATG
>CANJOX010000431.1 GCA_947475795.1 Gemmatimonadota bacterium | reverse complement strand
TTTGGCAAGAAGCGGACGCAGCTGCGTGCGCACCTCGCGTTCGGTGAAGGCGAGATCGGGGAATGCACCACCGAAGACGACGTCGGTCCGGATCAGCGTCGCCTCCTCCACGTACTGCGCCTTGGCCCCACGCGCCAGCAGCCCCGCCACCACCAGTCGTGCCGACAGTTGCTCGCCGCGCACCACGAGAAAGTCCTGGGTGCGCGGCGTGAGCTCGCGCAGCGAGGCGACCCCGTGCGCCAACGTGCGCAGTTCGGCAAAGGCGGCATCGAGCTCGCGCAATAGCGTCGCGCGCGCGCGCGCATTTCCGATGATCGCCGTGGCCACCACGCGATGACGCGTGTGCAGCCGGCTGATGAGATCGTCGGCCGCCCGGCCATCCCCGGCGCGCGCCGCCACGGCCACCGCCAGCAGCGCGTCGGTCACCCCCGCCAGCGCCGACACCACGGTCACCACGCGCGCGGCGCGCGGCGCGAGGATGAGGTCGATGGCGTGGCGCACCGCGGCGGCGTCCGCCAGCGAGGCACCACCGAACTTGAAGACGTCGATCTCGGCGGGTCGCGGGGCGGAACGGGGGCGCACTGGCGGCATAGGACAGTCTGGCGAGGAGACCGGTCGGACGATCCGGTCCTACTATTGACGCGGATCGTCGGGCGTACTCCCGCACACTAGTTCGGGCTGCTTCGCCTGTCCACACCCGTTCGCCCCGGCGGTGCACTGGCCTAGCTTATGAAGGTATGCCGGACGTCACCATCCCGGGTGGCGACCTCGTCTCGATTTTCCGTGGATATGACCGTCCCTGTCGAAGCGCCATTCGCCCCGTTCATCCCCGCGACGGCTCCGTTGCCGGAGCGTCTCGCCGGCCTCGCGCGTCTTGCCCACAACCTCGCGTGGAGCTGGAACCGCGACGCGCGGTTGCTGTTCAAGGAAATCGACGAGAGCCTGTGGCACCGGCTTCGCCACAACCCCATCCGGTTGCTGCAGCTGACGGATCCGGCGCGCCTGACGGTGCTGGCCGACGACCCGGTGTTCTGTGCCCGCTACGACCGCGCCATGCAGTGGCTCGCGTCGGAACAGTCGGACGAACACACGTGGTATGCGCGCACGTTTCCCGAGCTGCGCGGCCAGACGGTGGCGTACTTCTGCGCGGAATTCGGCGTCCACAATTCCGTGCCGATCTACTCCGGCGGCCTTGGTGTGCTGGCGGGCGATCACCTCAAGACGGCCTCGGATCTCGGCGTGCCGCTGGTAGCCGTGGGCATCCTGTATCGGCAGGGGTACTTCGACCAGCACATCCGCGTGGACGGCTGGCAGGAAGACTCGAACGAAGGCATCGACTTCAACGCCGTGCCGATCGTGGCGCTGCCGGGGACCGACGGCGCGAAGCATCTCGTCACGGTCAACACGTTCGGCCGCGACATCCACATCCGCGTCTGGAAGATGCAGGTGGGACGCGTGCCGGTGTATCTGCTGGACTCCGACCTCCCGGAAAACCATCCGGACGACCGTCCGTTGCTCTCCAAGCTGTACTCCGGCGGCCCGGCGATGCGGCTGCGGCAGGAGTGGCTGCTGGGCGTCGGCGGCGTGCGCGCGCTGCGCGCGCTCGGCATCGCGCCGGCAGCGTGGCATGCCAACGAAGGACACGCGGCGTTCATGATGGTCGAGCGCGTCCGCGAACTGTGTGCGCAGGGCGTGGCGTACCCGGAGGCGGTGAAGCGCGTCCGCAACGCCAGCGTGTTCACCACCCACACGCCGGTGCCGGCCGGACACGATCACTTCGGCGTGAACGAAGTGCGGCAGTGCGCGGGCGGCTACTGGAACGAGATGGGGATCGACGCCGACACGTTCCTGCGCATCGGCTACATGCCGGAGTCCGGGACGGGCGTGTATCACATGACGGCCGCGTCGGTCCGTTTGTCGCGCCGCGTGAATGCCGTGTCGCGCCGTCATGGCATCGTGACGCGCGACATGAACCGTTCGCTCTGGAGCGGCCGCGAGGCGGAACACATCCCGGTGGGCCACGTCACCAACGGCGTGCACCTGGCCACGTGGATGGCCAATCCCATGATGAAGCTGCTCGACGATCACCTCGGACCGGCGTGGGGTCACAGCAGTGACCCGGCGCTGTGGGAACAGGTGTTGTCGCTCGACGACGAAACCCTGTGGCACACCCACACGCGGCTCAAGAACACCCTCATGCGCCTCGTCCGCGAGGAGGCGCGCAGTGCGTTCGCCAAGCGCACCATCGAAGCCACGCAGCTCGTCGGCGCCGGCACGTTGCTCGATCCGAAAACGCTCACCATCGGCTTCGCGCGCCGCTTTGCGACGTACAAGCGCGCCGACCTGATCTTCCGTGACGTCGAGCGGCTGCGGAAGCTCGTCACCAACGTGCAGCGCCCCGTACAGATCGTGTTCGCCGGCAAGGCCCACCCCGCGGACAACCCGGGCAAGCAGGTGCTGCAAAACGTCTATCACTTCACGCGCGATCCGCAGTTCGAAGGGCGCGTGGCGTTTGTGGAAGACTACGGCATGCACCTCGCGCACCTGCTCGTGCAGGGCGTGGATCTGTGGATGAATCTGCCGCGCGTGCCGCTCGAAGCGTCGGGCACGAGCGGGATGAAGGCCGCCCTCAACGGCGTGCCGCAGATCTCCACGATCGACGGCTGGTGGGAGGAAGGGTACGAAGGGAACAACGGCTGGGCGATCACGCCGGAGGAAGACGACGACGCCGGAATCAGCACGTCGAACCGTCTCTACGAGCTGCTCGAACGGGAGGTGGTGCCGCGCTTCTACGACGTGGACAAGAACGATCTGCCGCGCCGTTGGCTGGCCACCATGAAGCACTCGATCCGCGTGGCGGGCCAGCAGTTCACCGCACGCCGCATGGTGGAGCAGTACGCGCGGGCTTACTACGCACCGTCGATTCTCGGCGACTCGCTGCCCGACGATCCACCAATCGCCTGACGCGGGGCATCGACATGACCGCGCCCGCCATGCCCACTCCCGGCTTCGGGGCACCCGTGATCCGGGTGCCCGACGGCGGGGCGCCGACGATCGTGCACCTCACGTCGGAGTACAGTCCGTTCGCCCGGACGGGGGGGCTGGCGGAAGCGGTGATGGGGCTGGCCAACCAGCAAGTGAAGGACGGCGCGAACGTGGTGGTGTTCGTGCCGTTGTACCGATCGGTGCGCGACTTCGCGCCCGACCTCGCCCCCCTCGGGCGACCGATCCGGGTGGACCTCGGCTTCCGCAGCGAGGAGGTGCGCTTCTTCCGTGAAGTGCAGCCCCCTGCGGGACCGAAGGTGGTGTTCGTGGACATCCCGACGGCGTTCAGTCGCGCCGGGCTGTACGGCGAAGGCGGGACTGACTACGCCGACAATGCGCGGCGGTTTGCACTGTTCTCGCGCGCGGTGCTCGATGGCATCCCGCGCCTGATCGTGGGGCCCGTGCTCGT
>CANJOX010000430.1 GCA_947475795.1 Gemmatimonadota bacterium | reverse complement strand
TGGATTTCGCTCAGCGACTCGCCCTCATCGCCCCGGTGCTGCTGTTCTCGATGGTCGCCCACGAGTACGCGCACGGCTATGCGGCGTTCCGGCAGGGTGATCCCACCGCGTACCAGCTCGGGCGGCTCACGTGGAACCCGATCAAGCACATTGACCCGTTCATGACGGTCATCCTGCCTGTGTTCCTCGCGTTCATCGGTGCGCCGATTTTCGGCGGGGCGAAGCCGGTACCGGTCAACCCGCGGAATTACCGGAACTACCGGCGCGGCGACATCATCGTGTCGTTGGCCGGCGTCGCCACCAACATCGTCATCGCCATCTGCTGCGTGCCGCTGATCGTCCTGCTCGGCCTCATCGGGCAGCAGGTCCCGGAACTCCTCCGGCCGTTCGGCGTGCTCCAGCAGATGCTCACGGTCGGTATCTTCATCAATCTGATTCTCGCGGCGTTCAATCTGCTCCCCATCCCGCCGCTCGACGGATCGCACGTCTTCAAGTATCTGCTCCCCCCCCAGTGGTCGCTGCAGTATCAGCGCCTCGGGGCCTACGGGTTTTTCCTGCTGTTCGCGTTCCTCTACGTCGGACGCCCGCTGCTGAATCTCTGGTTGTCCCCGGCCTATCTGGCGGTGCGCGTGGCCACGGCGTTCGTGTCCCCGTACATGCTGCCCAACCCCTTCGACGCGTGAAGGCTGCGTGATTGCTCCTAACTTCCGGCACGCCGAATCCTCGGCGCCCTCTTTCGTCGTCGAGCTGAGCCACTTCACCGGCCCGCTTGACCTGCTGCTCTCGCTCATCCGCGACGAACAGCTCGACATCTACGACATCCCGATCGCGCGGATCGCCGAGCAGTTCCTGGCGCGCATCAGCACGCTCGGACTCGACGAGGCCGCCGACTACCTCGAGATGGCCGCCCGTCTGCTCCGCATCAAGGCGCAGATGCTGCTGCCGCGCGCCGATGGTGACGAGGCCCACGAGGATCCCCGTGCCGAACTGGTGCGTCGTCTGCTCGAGTACCAGCAGATGCGCGAGGTCGTCGATCTCCTCGAGCGTCGAGGCGAGGAGCGTCGGCATCAGTTCGCACGGCGTTGGGTGCCCCAGCTGGTCACCGACGTGACCCCGCTGCACGCCCCGCTCGCCCTCTCGCTGGGCGAGCTGCTCGCCGCCGTGGACCGCGTCCTGCGCACCACCAAGGAGCCGGCGCTGCACGAGGTCATCCCGCGCGCCCTCGACGTGGCCGGCGCCATGGTCACCGTACGGGCCGTGCTCGCCATGCGCCGTTCGGCCCGTTGGTTCGATATGGTTGGACGTGACGCGGAGCCGTGGCAGATTCTGTCGGTGCTGCTGGCGTTGCTTGAAATGGCGAAGCTCGGTGAGCTGCGGATCGCGCAGCACCACGCCTTCGCCTCTGTGGAGATCTGTCGTGACGCCGTTAGCGAAGCTGCTTGAAGCCGCCCTGTTCGCCGCACCACGCCCCATCGCCGTCGAGGCGCTGGCGGCGCTGGACGCGGAGTCCAGTCCCGCGGCCGTCGCGGCCGCGCTGGACGAGCTGCGCGAGCATTACGACGTCGACGGCCACGGGGTCGAACTGGTCGAGCAGGGTGGGGGATGGCAGATCCTCACCCGCGCCGAGTTCGCGGAAGCCATTGAGCGGGCCCAGGTCGCCGTGCGCCCTCAGCGACTCTCGGCGGCCGCGCTGGAAACGCTGGCCATCATTGCCTACCGGCAGCCCATCGGCCGCGCCGAGATCGAAGAGATCCGCGGCGTGGCGGTCGGCTCCGTGCTGAAGTCACTCCACGAGCGCGGACTCATCGACATCGTGGGCCGCAGCGAAGGCATCGGCCGTCCGCTGCTGTACGGCACCACCTCTCAGTTCCTCGAGCAGTTTGCGTTGCGACACCTGGAAGAGCTTCCCCGCGCCGACGAGTTGGCGATCGCCCTGCGTGGCGCCGGCAACACGACCGTCGTGCCCGAGTGACCACACCCCCCAAGAAAACCGCCGCGGAAAAGAAGGGCGAGTACCGTCGCGGCACGCAGAAGAAGACCGCGAAGGGACCGTCGGCCCGCGGGGCGGCCGCGCGCGCCGCCAACGAAAAGCGCGGCGTGCCGTCGGTCGCCAAGCCCAAGCCGCCGCGCGAGCGGAGTGTGCGCGACGCCGAGTCACGGGAGGCCACACCACGCGAGAAGCCTGTGCGCGATCGCAGCGAGGCCGGCTCCTCCAAGCGCCGCGTCAAGCCACAACGCTCGGCTGACGCACCACCGTCCAAGGCCGGTGGCACCGTCAAGGCGGAGCGCGAAGGCCCCATGCGGGTACAGCGCGCCCTCGCCCGCGCGGGCGTCGTCTCGCGCCGGGAAGCCGATCGGGCCGTGGCTGAGGGCCGCGTCGTGGTGAACGGCGCCATCGCCACCATCGGGCAGGTCGTCGATCCCTTCCGCGACGTGATCACGCTCGACGGGACGCCCGTGATCACGCGCGTGACGTCGCACACGTGGATCGTGCTCAACAAGCCCGCCGCTGTGATGACCACCCGGAAAGACCCGGAGAAACGCACCACGGTGTTCGATCTGGTGGACGACGTCCCGGGGCTCGTGTACGTGGGACGCCTCGACTTCATGACCGAAGGCGTGCTGCTGCTCACCACCGACGGTCGGGCCGCGCATGCGCTCACCCACCCGAGTAACGAGGTGGAGCGCACGTATATCGCCACGGTTCGCGGCGATGCCGTCACGGCCGCCAAGGTCGCACGCCGTGGCGTCCAGCTCGACGACGGCCTCGTGGTCCCGCGGGAAGTGGTCGCCCATCCGCTGGGTGGTCGTCGCTGGGCCCTCGAGATCACCATCGCCGAAGGGAAGACGCACGAAGTGCGGCGCCTCTGCGATGCGCTCGGCCTCGAAGTGGAGCGGCTCGTGCGCACACGCTTCGGGCCCGTGCGTCTCGGGGAACTCCCCTCGGGCGGGGCTCGGGCGCTCAACAGCACCGAACGCGAAGTACTCGACGCCCTCATGGCCGGCGGCCGGTAGGCGCGCCGCCCGCATGAGGGAGCAGACCGGACGTTGCCGGGTATGCTCGGCGGCACACGCCACCATCCAGAGGAGCAGTCCATCGTGACCACGAGCGCGGCCGCGTCATCCGACGCGGCGCTGGTGCAGGGAGTCGTCCGCGAGGTCGCCAAGCGCATCGTCGGGCAGGAGTACATGGTGGAGCGGCTGCTCATCAGCCTCCTCACCGGCGGGCACGTGCTGCTCGAGGGCGTGCCGGGGCTCGCCAAGACGCTCACGGTGCGCACGCTCGCCGAGACGGTGCGCACGAGCTTCCAGCGCATCCAGTTCACCCCCGACCTGCTCCCCGCCGACGTCGTCGGCACGCAGATCTTCGATCAGCCCACCGGCGAGTTCCGGGTCAAGCACGGGCCGATCTTCGCCAACATCATCCTCGCCGACGAAATCAATCGCGCCCCGGCCAAGGTGCAGGCGGCGCTGC
>CANJOX010000429.1 GCA_947475795.1 Gemmatimonadota bacterium | reverse complement strand
TCTCCCACGGACGCACGCAGCTGTTGCCGGTAAAATTGGCGACCCACGCCGTGGCCGTTCGCGTGGGCGCGGGCATCGCCAGATTCAGCAAGCGTCCCAGCATCAGCAGGCCGCTGGTCCGGCTGACAGCGACCTGCACGGCGTTGAGATCAGCGGCTCCCCACGCCGTCGCCTTCCGTTTGCTCACAGTCACTTCATAGTGATACGGCGTGACGGTCACGCCATTGACCGGGCCGCCGAGCGCGCTGTTGTACGTGGTGGCAAAGGTGCGCACGTCGGACTCGACCGTCGCACTCTTCGGCGATTTCTGGATGAGCAGCGCCCCATTCAGCGCCGCTGCATCCGCCGCCGTCTGCATTTCGTTGAGTCCGGTGTAGAGCCGCGCGAAATCAATCGCCAGCGCGCTCAACCCAAGGAGTGCGGTCATGCACAACACCACCAGTACCAGCGTGGCGCCCCGACGATGGCGTCGTCCGGCCGGCCGCGCGCACCGGCGCCCGCCCGCCGTCATCGACTCCCCCGGATCTGCCGGATCAGTTCCACGACGGCGGGACCGACCACGATGATCAGCAGCGCCGGCAACTGGAAGAGCGCGATCGGAAACATCATTTTCAACGCCGCTTCGGCGGCTTTCTTCTCAGCCGCCTGCCGCCGCCGCGAGCGCAGCGTCTCGGCGTTGATCCGCAACACACGCGAAATGGACGACCCGAGGCGCTCGGACTGGATCATGCTCGCCACCAGCGTCCGGAGCTCCTCGACACCGGTGCGGACCGGCAACTGCTGCAAGGCGCGGTCACGCGGGATGCCGGCCCCGATCCGACGCACGACCTGCGCCAGTTCGTAACACAGCTCCCGGTGCAATCCGGACAGATCCTTGGAGACACGCAGGATGGAGGCGTCGAGTGAGACGCCGGCCTCGACACACACCACGAGCAGGTCGAGTGCGTCGGCGACGCCGCGACGAATGCGCTCCTGTCGGCGCGCGATCAGCCGATCGAGCGTCGCCGTTGGTGCCACCAGCGCCACCACGACAGAGATCCCCACGACCAGCAACGTCGTCCCGGTCGCGCCGGACGGTGCCAGCAGCCAGCCCACCACGGGGAAGACGATCAGACTGAGCATCCTCGACGTGCTGTACAGCGTGGCGGCACCGGGGGTATCGAACCCCGCCAGCAACAACCGCTCCTGCAAGGCGGCCGTGGAGCCACGTCCGGGCAGTGTCGTCGGCACGCGCTCGCCAACCCATGCCGCGATGCGCGCCGCCAGTGAGGGGCGCGCGGTGACCAACAAGGTCTCGATGAGATCGGCGGCGGCCCGGCGTTCCGTGACCCGGTCGATCGTTTTCCGGCGATCAGCCTCCGCGAGGGCGACGTACACCACCGTGATGATCGACACGATCAGCGTGATGACCAACAGCACCAGCGACGGGGGCACATTCAGCAGGCGGTTCATCGTCAGATCTCCACATCGGCGATGCGCGACATGATCGCGTAGCCCGCGGCCACGAGGAGAAGAGCCACGCCGATCGCTGCCCGCCCCCCGGGCGCGGCCAGCATGGGGCGCATATACGCAGGATTGAGCAGGAACATCGCCGCGAACATGACGAAGGGCATAGCCGAGAGCAGGCGCGCCGACGCTTTCGGTTCGGCCGTGAGCGTCGCCAGCTGGCCACGGAACTGCAGCCGCTGACGAATCAGAGTGGCAATGGTTTGCAGCAACTCCGCCAGATTGCCACCCGTCTCGCGCTGCAGAATCAGCGACGTGACGAACATGCGGGCATCGTCGGTACCGATCCGTTCCTGAAGCGCCAGCAGTGCGGTCCGGACATCGACGCCGAGCCGCTGTTCGTCGTAGAAACGCAGAAACTCCGGACCGAGCGGCGCGGTGGATTCGCGGCCGACGAACTCCATGGCGGCCTGCAACGAATAGCCGGCCTTGAGCGAGTTCGTGAGCAGGTCGAGCGCATCCGGGAGTTGGAGTTCGAACGAGCGCGCGCGCGCCGCCTGCCGGCGGCGCAGCAGCAACCAGGGCACCGACATACCGGCGGCGAGTCCGAGCACTGCCGAGAGGGCGCCGATCGCGTACGACACCAACGTCATGCCAACGAGGCCGGCCAGCGCCGTGATCAGCAGGAATTCGCCCGGACGCTGCCGGGAACCCGCGCGCGCCAACTCTCCGGCCAGCTGCAGCGTCACGCCGCGCCCCGACAGGAGTTCGTTGAGCGCCCGGATTTCCGACACGCGCTGGTCGCGCAGAATAGTGCTCGCCGGCCCCCCGGCGCCGCGCAGGGCTGTCGGCGCATCGGTCAGCCGGTCCCGCGCCGCCTGCGCTGACAACAGCCGCCGCCGGTTGAGGAAGACGAGGCCGCCCCCGACCACCACCAGCGTTCCCAGAAAGACCAGGATGAGGACGAAAACGGTCACGCCGAGCTACCGGATCACGAACAAGTCGGCGGGGAGGGCGATGCCGCGGGTGGTGATCGCCTCGGCGAACTGCGGCCGGACCCCCGTTGCCTCGAACGAGCCCTGCACCGTGCCATCTTCGGAAACCCCCCGCCGGCGAAAGCGGAAAATCTCCTGCATGGAGACCATGTCGCCTTCCATGGTGGTGACCTCGGCAATGCTGGTCACGCGCCGGCGGCCATCAGAGCCGCGGGAGACCTGCACGACCAGATGCAACGCCGCGGCCACCTGCTCACGGACCGCGCGCACGGGGAGCGCCGTGCCGGCGAACAGCACCATCGTTTCCAGGCGGGCCAACGCGTCCCGCGGTGTGTTCGCGTGCACCGTGGTCAGCGAGCCTTCGTGGCCAGTATTCATGGCCTGCAGCATGTCGAGGGACTCCGCAGACCGTACTTCGCCGATGATGATGCGGTCGGGACGCATGCGGAGCGCATTCTTGACGAGATCACGCGCCAGCACCTCGCCGCGCCCTTCCATGTTCGGCGGGCGCGTTTCAAGCCGCACCACGTGCTGCTGTTGGAGACGCAGTTCGGCGGCATCCTCGATCGTGACGATGCGCTCGTTGTCTGGAATGAACGCCGACAGCGCGTTCAACAGCGTGGTCTTCCCCGATCCGGTGCCGCCGGAAATCAGAATGTTCAGCCGGGACACCACGCAGGCCGCCAGAAAACGCAGCATTTCCGCGGTCATCGCTCCGTTCGACACCAGATCCGCCGGACCCAGCGTGGCGCCGAATCGCCGGATCGAGAGCACCGGCCCGTCGAGCGCGAGCGGCGGAATCACGGCGTTCACGCGGGAGCCATCGGGGAGACGCGCATCCACCATCGGCGACGACTCGTCGACACGCCGTCCAACCCGGCTCACGATGCGATCGATGACCGCGAGCAGATGGGCGTTGTCCCGGAACGTGATATCCGTGAGCTCAAGCTGACCCCGGCGCTCGACATAGACCGAATGAGGTCCGTTCACGAGGATATCGCTGATGCTCAAATCACGGGTGAGCGGTTCGATCG
>CANJOX010000428.1 GCA_947475795.1 Gemmatimonadota bacterium | reverse complement strand
GGCGATCATGGCCGGGCTCGATGCGCGAACCCGCTGGATGAAGAACCCCATCCCGACGCCGACGAGCAGGGCATAAAAGGCGGCGGCTGTCATGGTCAGGCTCCTGCCGCGCGGCGGCCGTTGAGCATTTTGGCGGTCATGATGCCGGTGGCAAATGTGCCAATGGCGAAGATGAATCCGCTCACGGAGAGTTGCGTGATGCCTGAGATGATGTGGCCGCTGGTGCAGCCGCCCGCGAGACGCGCGCCGAAGACGATCAGGAAGCCGCCGATGAAGGCGTCGCGATAGCGATTGGAGGTCGTGACTTCACCCGAATGGACCATCTCCAACACGGGCGTCTTCTCTTTGTTGACGCGTGCGCCGAGAAACCCGCCGATCAGGAGCCCGACGACGAGGAACGTTTCGGGCTTGAGCAGTGAACCCATCTTCACGAGGTACGGGTTGGACTCGGCGTAGGCTGGATCGAACGCGCGGAAGAGCGCCCCGATAAAGCGCGGATACGTGCCGGACACACCGATCGGTCCCCACAGGACGATCGAGGCTGCGCCGAGCAGGCCGAACAGGATGCCGTAGATGAGCCACGGCGGGAGCTTCTCTGAACGCACCGCCGTCGGGCTGGCGGTTGCTGACATCGTGCTGGCGTGAGCCATAGGTATCTCCGTCAGAGCTGAGGGTCCTACTTCGAGATGGGGGCGGGCGTTCGGTCATCGGGCACGAACCGGTCGCGATACGGCATCTGGACCTTCCGAAGCGACGCGGCATCGAGCACGGTGCTCTCGGGAATGACATCGTCGGCAGCCAACAGAAACGCCGAGAGGGCGTAGACCTGCTCGTCGGTCAGTGAGCCTGGCGCCGTCAAAGGCATGGCGCGCTTGATGTAGTCGAACAGCGTGGTGGCGTACGGCCAGTAGTTGCCGATCGTGTGTGGCAACGTCGGGTCCGTGGCGAAGGTGAAATTCTCCGCCTTGGGGTCGCGACCGAGCAGCCGCGGGAACGCCGGTGGCATCCCCTCGCCCTGCTGGCCATGGCACATCGCGCACTGGCCCGCATAGAGTGTCGCGCCTTGTGCGGCCGTGCCTCGACCGGCCGGAAGCTCAGTGCCGTCCGCACCCACGTCGTGGTTCATGCGCGCCAGCTCCGCCGCGTTCGGTTCGCGACCGAGTCCGTAACGCGCCGATGCCCCGGGGCCACCGGGCACCGATCCGGCATCGTACGTGGCAAATGACGCACGCGCCCCGTCACCGGACGTGGGCGTCGTGCGCCCCGCACGGGCGTCCTTCGTGGTGTCGGCACTGCAGGCGGCGAGTGCGACGGTCAACAGCCCGCGGCGCATCATCCGACCGCGCATCATCAGTCGACGCATCATCAGCTCTCCCCGTGGAAGAGCACGCGTCCGCTCGACTCGACCTTCCAGCCGACGATCTGGTTGAAGTGGTAGTCCGTGCCCAGCCCCCGCCGGGCGATCAGCGCGGTACGCGTCGGTTGCACGTAACCCTGATCATCACTCGCGCGACTGAGCAGCACCGCTTCCTTGCCGCGCCATTCCCACATGTACTGAAAGCGCACGGAGGACTTGGAGAGTGCGGGGCCAAGCAGTTCGGCGTCGCTCCACGACGCACCGCCATCGGTGCTGACCTCGACCCGCGTAACACGTCCTCGGCCGCTCCACGCGATCCCGTTCACCGGCCGCCAACCGCGCGCAGGGATGGTATTGGGGTGTGCTGGCGACGTGATGATGGACTTCACGTCGACCTCGAAGGTGAAGATGTTCGCCGTGCCGTTGGGAAGCGGATCGGTGTACTTGGACGTTTCCCAGCGCGTCATCCATGGCGTGGTGCCCAGCTCGATCCGGCGAATCCACTTCACGTTGATGTTGCCTTCCCATCCCGGCAGGAGGAGTCGCAGCGGATAGCCCTGCGCGGGGCGCAGCGGCTCTCCGTTCATGGCCCACACGATCAAGGCGTCATCCCAGGCCTTCTCGATCGGCACGGAGCGCGTGAGCAGACAGGCATCGCCACCTTCGGCGAGGAACCACTTCGCCTCCGGCTTGACGCCTGCTTCGCGGAACAGCGTGGCCAGCGGCACGCCGGTGTACTCGGACGTGCTGATCATCCCCGACACCTTCTGCGGCGTCATCTCGGGCTTCGGATCGCGATACGCGTTGCGCCCGTTGCCCGAGCACTCCACGAAGTGCGTGCGGACGACCTGAGGCAGGCGCTTGATGTCGTCGACCGAGAGTGTGATCGGGCGATCCACGAGGCCGTGAATCGTGAGCGTGTGTCGTTCCGGATCAAGCGCTGGGATGCCGGCGTGATGCCGCTCGAAGTGCAGGTCGGACGGCGTGATATTACCCGTCAGGTCCTGCAACGGCGTGAGCGAACTGCCCACCGTTTCGCCAAACGGCGCGCGCGATGGCGCGTGGAAGTCGGAGCGCGCTCCCAACGCGGACGTGGGAGCGCCTTGAAGCGTGGTCGCATCCGGCGGAACGGCCGGACGCACGGGCTTGGGTGGCTGCCCGTCCATGGTCACGGGAATTCCTGCGAGGACGGCGCCGCCGATCGCGCCGACTGCACCGGTGAGCAGTTCACGTCGTGAGAGTGACGAGGACGACCCCTCGTCCACGTCCGGGGTGTTGCGGTGGGTGGTCATGATCCGCACCTACGGCTTCACGCGGCTGATCACCGGCGGGTTCGGGACCAGCGCACCCTTCGGGTTCGCCCGGGTGATCGTTGTGGGCGGACGAAACGCGTCGTGTCCCTTGGTGTTGTAGGGCACGTCAGCTGGTGCGCCGCCCATCGGCCAATCGTTCTCCTTGCCGGGCGAATCGGGGCGCGGATGCGAATTGATGTACGCCGAGAGGTCGAACGCCTCTTGTGCGCTGAGCGATCCCGGCGCGGTCTGCGGCATGTTGTGCTTGATGAAGCTCGCGGCGCGCTCGAGGCGCGACATCGATGCGCCGATCGAGTACGACTTGGGGCCCCAGAGCGGGGGAAGGGGGCCGTTGCCGGCGCCATCGGCTCCATGACAGGTGATACAGGTCTTTGTGGTGTACAGCGCTTCACCACGCGCCAGATCCCCGTCGAGTGTGTCGGGCATCGAGATCAGTCCGTCAGCGCCGGCGATCTTCGTGCCGATCGGGATGTCCTTCGACAGGAAGGCGAGGTACGCGAGGATGTCCGTCATCTCGCGGCTCTCCACCGGGATCGCGTTGCCGGCCAACGAGCGCGTGAAGCAGTAGTTCACGCGGTCGGCGAGTGCGATCACCGTGCCCGACCGCGGCATGTACTTGGGAAACCGCGCATGCGATCCCGTGAGCGGCCCGGAGGAGGCGCGGATGCCATCATCCTGATGGCAGCTGGTGCAATTCAAGTTGGACGTTGCGTACGCAGGCAGGCTGTCCCGCGTGAAGCGCAGCAGGTAGAGCCCGCGCTTGATCGACGCGCCCATCGAATCGTTTGGAATGTCGGATTCACGCGGCGGCGTCCAATCCGCTTCACGGAAGGTCGTGGC
>CANJOX010000427.1 GCA_947475795.1 Gemmatimonadota bacterium | reverse complement strand
TCACTCTTTCTCGCTGAACGGGCCGCCGACCATGTGGATGAATCTCATCAGCGCCGTCCTGCTGCAATTCGTGGCGCAGCGCTTTCTCGGCGTGTGGGGCGCGGCCGTGGCCGGTGTCCTGACCGGTGTCATGTTCCGGCAGGGGGGCGCGATTCGCGCCGGTGCGCTCTCCGCCGCGTTGGCGGCAGCGGTCTTGTTGATCGCCGCCGCCGAGCGTGGCGTCGCCCTCACGGAGTTCGCCGCCATGATCGGCCGCACCTTCTCGGTGCCGGGTTGGGTCGTGCTGGTGGCCACGCTGGCGTTGCCGGCCCTGCAGGCCGGCGGCTTTGCCGGCCTGGTGAGTCGTGTGCTGCGGAAGGAGCGCGTCGCGATCGGCTGATGTGACGCGACGTTACTTCGAGGCCCCATCGAGCTCCGTCCACAAGCGACGGATGGCGATGGGGCTTTGCTGTTCGGCCAGGAACCACTTCGCGTACGGGCCCCAGTTCACCTGCGCGATCGCCTGATCGACGGTGAGCCCCGCGGCTTTCAGCCGCTTCACTTCGGCGATCACCGCCACGAGCGATTCGCGAAACGCGACGAGCTCTTCGCGCGACACTTTCGCCTCTTCGATGAAGCCGTGTCCGGGAATGAACCGGTCCACGTTCTTGAGGGCGAGCGCACTGTCGATCGTGCGCACCCATTCGGCCCCGTAGGCCGAACGCATGGCCGGGAAGACGCGATTGAGGTACGCCTCGCTCATGAACAGCAGCTTCTCCGACGGCACTTCGACCATGAGGTCGCCGCCGGTATGCGCGCGCCCAAGGAAGCGCACCCGCACGCTGATCCCGCCCAGGTCGATCGTCTCGTTGTCGCTCGTCATGGCCGACGGCGGCACGATCACCGCCGGGCGATTGGCCGCGACCGCCGCGGCCGAATCCTTCTTGAGCTGCGCCAGCGAGTTGGCGTGCACGATGAATTGGATGTTCGTCGGCAGTACGCTGTTGCCTGCCGTGTGGTCGCCGTGGTCCGAGCCGACCACGTACCACTTCACGGGCAACGCCGAGATCGTCTTGATCTTGTCCAGCATGGTCTGCGTGGCCTGCACGCTGCCTTGTCCGTCGGCCACGAGCACGCCGTTGCGCCCGATCACAATCAGGCTGACGGTCGTGAACCCGGGCTGCCGGATCTCCTCGTAGCCGTAGACCTTGTCGCTCAGCTTGACCAAGCGTGGGAACTCGCTGAGCGCGACGCCGCGCACGGCAGGGTCGGCGGTGCGGACAAGAGACTGGGCCTGCAGCGAGGTCGCGGCGGCGAGAAGGAGAAAGACGGCGAGGCGCATGGGAGGCGGGGGGCTGGGGGAACGGACAACGACTGACGGCGAAAGGCGCGAAGAATTGACCGCGCGAAGAATCAACCGCGCGAAGGTGAGAAGCGCGAACAATGGACTGCGGGACCAGCGACACCGCGACCAGCGCGGGGGCCTCCCGGTCGCGCCGGCCGCCCCCGCGCAGTCGATGCGCCCGTCCGCTGCGCTCCTCATTCTTGGCGCCGTTAACCTTAGCGCTCCTCACTCTTCGCGCCCTTCACTCTTCGCGCCCTTCGCTGTTCAGAAGCCGCGGTTACGCACCCTTGGCCCGGTACCGCTCCAGCCACGCCGTCGACCACGAATCGAACCGCTCGTCCCTGATGGCGCAGCGAATCTGTCCCATGAGCGTCAGCAGAAACGTCAGGTTGTGCAACGCCAGCAGGCGCTGCCCCAGCGGTTCCTCATTGGCGTGCAGGTGTCGCAAATACGCGCGGTCGTAGTCGGTGCAGGCCGGGCAGGGGCAACTGTCGGTGAGTGGCCGGCGGTCGGTGCGATGACTGCTCTTCCGGATCGACACCTTGCCGTCGTCGGTGAACACGGTGCCATGCCGACCCATCTTCGTGGGCGCTACGCAGTCGAACAGGTCCATGCCACGCCGCACGGCTTCGATGAGATCGTCGGGGAATCCGACACCCATGAGATAGCGCGGCTTGTCGCGCGGCAGCAACGGCGCGCAGGTGTCGAAGGTGGCATACATGAGCGGCTTGGCCTCACCGACGGACAATCCGCCCATGGCGATGCCGGCCCAGTCGCCCGACTGCAAAATGCCATTGATCGATGCCGTGCGCAGGTCGTCACTGGTGCCACCCTGGATGATCGGGAACAGCGCCTGCGGTGGCGCCACGCGTTCCTGCTCGGCGTCACCGCCAGACATCGGGGGCGCCCCATCAGGCACGGCGAACGACGTGGCCGGCTCGCGGCCGTCACGCTCGAGCCGGTCGAACTCGATGCGGCACCGCTCGAGCCACCGCAGACTACGCTCCATCGCCGAACGCGACGCCGCATGCTCGGCACCACCTTCGATCAATTCGTCGAGCTGCATGATGACATCGGCGCCAAGATTGCGCTCAATCTGCATCACACGCTCGGGCGTGTAGTTGTGTCGCGACCCGTCCACGATGCTCTTGAAGGTCACGCCCGCTTCGCGCACCTGCCGGAACTTGGCCAGCGAGAACACTTGGTACCCACCCGAGTCGGTCAGCATCGGGCCGCTGAAGCGCGAGAACGCGTGGAGTCCACCGAGCGCCCGCACCATCTGATCGCCGGGATTGAGATACAGGTGATACGCGTTGGCGAGGAGCATTTGCGTCCCCATCGCGCGCATCTCGCGCATGTCGATGCCGCGCACGGCGGCTCGTGTGCCCACCGGCATGAACTCCGGCGTGTGCACCACCCCATGCGGCGTCGTGAACCATCCCAGTCGTGCCCCTTCGCGATCGTGCGACGTGCGGAATGCGAAGCCCGGTGAATTCGTGATGCTCACGCCGCCCCGGGGTTCGCGGCCTGCTCGCGGGCGCGTTGCTGCGTCTCCGCGTCCATCACTCCGCGTAGCGCCACCAGCACCGGATGATCACGCGTGTAGGTCGCACCGTATTCGAGGTTGAACAGGAAATCGAAACCGGCCGGCATGACGCCCTGATTGTGCTGCAGAATGGTTTCGAGTTTGTCGAGTCCCTTGGCCAGCTTCGCCTCGGGACTGGCCGCCGCGTCATACTCGTCCCAGAGCGCCACGAGATCGGCCCGTACGGCATCCGGCAGCGGCTGGACCAGTTGGACGAGATCGGCCCGCTCTTGCTCTGCCTTGTTCGGCAGCGCCGCCTGCAACGCGGCCGAGATATCGCCGCTGATCGCCTCACCCAGGTCATGCACGAGACAGATGCGCAGCAGCTTGCTCAGGTCGATGCCGGGAAAGTGCGACGCCAGCACCAACGCCATCAGGCACAACCGCCAGCTGTGTGCGGCTACCGTTTCCTGGCTGCCGTCCGAGGTCCACGACGTGCGGGTCATGTACTTCAGCGATTCAGCCGCACGCAGAAACGCGAGCGTCCCGTGCAACTCGGCGCTACCTGGGGGCGCGGAAAACTCACTCATGAGGACGAGGGGACGACGTGGGAGCAGACGGATGACAGGGAGCGACCGGCGTGTGCTGCGTGAATCTGGCGAGGGCGTG
>CANJOX010000426.1 GCA_947475795.1 Gemmatimonadota bacterium | reverse complement strand
ATTCGGGGGACATCGTGAAGGCGCTCGCCGCCGGTGCGTCGAGCGTGATGATGGGTTCGATGCTCGCCGGCACCGAGGAAAGCCCGGGGGAGTCGTTCCTGCTGGAAGGGCGTCGCTTCAAGATGATCCGCGGCATGGGCTCGCTGTCGGCCATGCAGGACGGATCGGCCGACCGGTATTTCCAGGACGGCGAGATGTCACCGAAGAAGTTGGTGCCGGAAGGCATCGAAGGACGCGTGCCGTACAAGGGTGCGGTGGGCGACGTGATCTTCCAGATGATCGGCGGGCTCCGCAGCGGCATGGGCTACGTGGGGTGCGCCACGATCGAGCAGTTGCGCACTGAGGCGGAGTTCGTGCGGATCACCACCGCCGGCCTGCGCGAATCGCATCCGCACGACGTGACGATCACCCGCGAAGCCCCGAACTACTCGCTCTGACCCGCGGTATCCGGAAGCCATGAGGGTACTCTCGGGGCTTCCGGATCCGAATCCACCGCTGCGCTGACGTAACGGGCACGCGGTCCACGGCGTATCGTTCAGGCTGAATATGATGCCCGAAACGGGTGCGCGCGTTCGGCACTCGTCTGCTTCCTCCTCTATCCCCCCCGACCGATGGGAATCTGGTCCAAGAAGTCGATCACGGCGCTGCGTGCCGAGGCCGCGAGTTCCGAGGGTGGCCTCAAGCGAACGCTGGGCGCGCTCAATCTGACGATGCTCGGCATTGGCGCCATCATCGGCGCCGGCATCTTCGTGCTGACGGGCACGGCGGCGGCCAACTTCGCCGGCCCCGGCGTCTCGCTGTCGTTCGTGCTGGCCGGCCTCGCCTGCCTCTTCGCGGGCCTCTGCTACGCCGAGTTCGCGTCGATGATCCCCATCGCCGGCTCGGCCTATACCTACAGCTACGCCACGATGGGTGAAGGCGTGGCCTGGTTCATCGGGTGGAACTTGGTGCTCGAGTATCTGTTCGCCGCGGCCACGGTCGCGGTGGGCTGGTCCGGGTACTTCAGCGCGATGCTGAGCAGCGTCGGCATTCATGTCCCGGCGGCATTTGCCTCGGCCCCGCTGACGGTGGAGAACGGGCATCAGGTGGTGCGCGCATTCACCTGCGTGGACGCCACCACGGGTTCGACGCTGGTGGATGCGGCAACGAAGGCAGCTTTTGTGGCCCGCGACGCCTGCACGGCGGCGGGTGGCGAGGTCGTCAACGGTCTGATCAACCTGCCGGCGATCCTGCTCATCCTCGCGCTGACCCTGCTCCTCGTGCGCGGCGTGCAGGAATCGGCCACGTTCAACAACATCATCGTCGCGATCAAGATGGTGATCGTCTTGTTGGTGATCGGCTTCGGCTTCATGTACGTGAATACCGACAACTGGCATCCGTTTATCCCGGACATGGTGACGAATGCCGACGGCAGCACGAAGTACGGCATGTCGGGCGTGTTGCGCGCGGCGCCGGTGGTGTTCTTCTCGTACATCGGCTTCGACGCCGTCTCCACCGCGGCACAGGAAGCGAAGAATCCGCAACGTGACCTGCCGATCGGCATGATCGCCTCGCTGTTGATCTGCACGGTGCTGTATATCCTGATGTCGTTGGTGATGACCGGCCTGGCCCCGTACACAGCGCTTGGCGTGGCGCACCCGGTGTCGGCTGCCCTCGAAGCGGTTCCGCAGCTCAAGTGGCTCGAGTACCTCGTGAACATCGGGGCCGTGGCCGGTTTGTCGTCGGTTGTGCTGGTGATGCTCATGGGCCAGCCGCGCATCTTCTACACGATGTCGCGCGACGGTCTGCTGCCGAAGATTTTTGCCAAGGTGCACCCCAAGTACCAGACGCCAGCGGCATCCACCTGGATCGTCGGCATCATTGCGATCGTGATTGCGGGATTCTTCCCGCTGGGTCTGCTCGGTGAGCTCGTGTCGGGCGGTACGCTGGCGGCCTTCGCCACGGTGTGCATCGGCGTGCTCGTGCTGCGCAAGCGGTCGCCGGAGCTCGATCGTCCGTTCCGTACGCCGTGGGTGCCGCTCGTTCCGATCATGGGCGCGGGTGCCACGCTGTACATGATGTATCAGCTGCCTGGGCTCACGTGGACGCTGCTCGGCGTCTGGACGGCGATCGGTATGACTGTGTACTTCGCGTACGGCATGGGTAACTCGAAGATTGGCAAGGCGGATAAGGAAAGCGGCACCACATGAGCGATGGCGTGCTGACGGCGTCGGCGGCACGTCGCGACGCAATCGAGTCATGGTTTGCGACGCTGCGACCCGGCATGACCGTGGCGCTGTCGACGCACATCAACTCGGACGGCGACGGGTGCGGATCGGAGACGGCGTTGGCGCGTCTTCTCGCGCAGCGTGGGATTCACGCGCGGATCGTGAACCCGACTCCATGGCCGGCGATGTTCGCGTTCCTGCTGGGCGACGATGTTGAGGAGGCCAGTGCCCGCGGCGCCGCGGCCCTCGAGGGGGTCGATGCGCTGATCGTGCTGGACATCAACGACATCCGCCGGCTCGGGCACCTGGCGGACACCGTCCGGTCGCTGACCATACCGATCTCGGTGATCGATCACCACGTGGCCGGCGATGAACCGATCGGCCATATCGCGGTCGCCGATACGGCCGCCTGTGCCACCGGCGAGCTGGTTTTCGACATCGCCATCACGCTCGGCCTCGACGTCACCCCGGCCGTGGCGCAGTCGCTGTATGCGGCGATCCTGACCGACACGGGAAGTTTCCGTTTCAGTAACACGTCGCCGCGGGCGCACGCGATCGCGGCGGCATTGCTGGCCGCCGGTGTGAACCCGGAGGAGATGTACCGTCGCATCTACGCGCAGGTCAGCGTGGGGCGTCTCCAGCTGCTGCGCGAAGCCCTGGCCTCGTTGCAGTCTGAACCCGAACTCGGGTTGTCGTACATCTCGGTGGCCGCCGGGGCCATGGAGCGCTTCGACATCACGAGCGAGGAGCTCGACGGCATCGTGGAGCATCCCCGCTCGATCTCGGGCACGCGGATGGCGATGTTCTTCCGTGATCTTGGGCACGGCAAGGTGAAGGTGTCGTTCCGGAGCACGGGCACCGTGGACGTGCAGCAGTTCGCCCGCCGATACGGTGGCGGTGGGCACGCCAAGGCGTCGGGGGCGCTGCTCACTGGCGCACTGGACGAGGTGCAGGCGCAGGTGGTGGCAGATGCGCGGGCCTTTCTGCACGATGCGCATGTCCCTGCAGACGCCGTCTCGGCGGGCGCGACCGCGTAATTCTTCGCGGCGGGTGCCCACCTACTGTCGCCGCCGCTGTTTGGCGTATTCGCGCGGCGACAGCGTGGTGGTGGAGAGGCGCACGACCGACGACGACTCCTCTCCGATGAAGGTCGCGATGAGCCGTCCGTCCGGGGTGATCGCGAGGGCATTCGGCGTGAACGGCAGGTGCCGCGAATACAGATACGCGCCGTCGCTGGCCCGGTAGTAATCGAGCAGTTCATACGGCAGGCGTTTCGTTGCGCCAGCCTCGATGATGACGGTGTCGCCCCGCTGCATTGCCCCGCGT
>CANJOX010000425.1 GCA_947475795.1 Gemmatimonadota bacterium | reverse complement strand
TTTCTGCGCCAGACGGCCGCCGCCGCCGGCATTGCGTGGATCAACGCCGTGGGCAACCTCGGGGGCCACTTCGGCCCCGACATCATCGGGCGGATTCGCACCGCCACCGGGAGTGCCGACACGGCCCTGCTGGCGCTCGCGGCGATGGCCGTGGGGGGCGCACTGCTCACACTGTTCGCCACGGGTGGCCGCGGGAAGGCCGCCACGGCGTAGCGGTCGCGAGCGGCCGCGTCCCCGCCGCGTACCCCGACGGGGCAGTCGGTCGTCCCTGCTGCAGAGCGTCGCTCTGCCCGCTGTCACACCGAGCGGGTCGGTCATCATTCCTCCGCCTCCCGCTGCCGTGATCCTGTGCCGCAACTAGACCGCGTATTGGTGCGCCTCGAATCGGGCGCCGCCAGCCAGATCGTGCTCGAAGCCGACGCCCCGATCCGGTGCATCACCCCGGCCGGCCCGCAGGCCGTGAGCCAGCAGGCGCTCTCGGCCAAACAGATTCTGGCGCTCGTGGGCGAACTGGCGGCCATCGAGGACAAACCGAGCATCGCCGCGGCCAAGGGCATCCGCTTCCTGTACCGCTGGAACGACCAGCGGTGGCTGGTCTCGCAGGAGGCCGAGGCGCCCGCGCTGCGCCTCATGGTGCGCAAGTGGGTGGAGAAGGCCACGCCGGACGACCCCGCGATACCGGCCACGCAGCAGCATCTGCGTCGTCGGGCCAGCGACCGCCCCTTCGGCTCCTTCGAAAACGAAGGCAGCGCCCGCACCGCGATGGAGTCGCTGCTCCGCGAGCAGGTGCGCCGCGGCGCCGCCGATCTGCACCTGCGGGTGGGCGAGCGCCCCATTTTGCGCATGGGCGGGGACCTGATACGGATCGAGGAGCACGCGGTGCTGGACGACCCCGTGGTGTCCGGGATGCTGTGGTCGATCATGCCCGACCGGAACAAGGCCGAGTTCGACGCGGCGTGGGACACCGACTTCGCGCACGAGATCGCCGGCGTGTCGCGCTTCCGCGTGAACGTACTGCGTGACCGCCACGGCGTAGCCGCCGTGATCCGCACCATCGCCACCACCACCGTCACGGTGGAGCAGATGGGGATCACCCCGGAAGTGCAGCAGCTGTGCGCCCTCACCAAGGGGCTGGTACTGGTCACGGGCCCCACCGGGTCGGGCAAGTCCACCACGTTGTGCGCGCTGGTGGATCTCGTGAACCGGTCGCGCTCGGATCACATCATCACGATCGAGGATCCGATCGAGTTCGTCCACCAAAGCAAGAAATGCCTCATCACGCAGCGACAGGTGGGGGTGCACACGCAGTCGTTCAAGAGCGCGTTGCGGGCCGCGCTGCGCGAGGACCCCGACATCATTCTCGTGGGAGAGCTGCGCGATCTTGAAACGATCGCCATCGCGCTCGAGACGGCCGAAACCGGGCACCTCGTGTTCGGCACGCTCCACACCTCGACCGCCGCGTCCACGATCAATCGCATCGTCGATCAGTTCCCCGCCGACCGCCAGGATCAGATCCGCGTGATGCTGGCGGAATCACTCAAGGGCGTGGTGTCGCAGACGCTGTGCAAAAAAATCGGCGGCGGCCGCGTGGCGGCGCGCGAAATTCTGCTGGTGAACAAGGCGGTGAGCGCCCTGATCCGCGAGGGCAAGACGGTGCAGATCAACAACATCATCCAGACCCAGCGGAAGATGGGCATGGAGACACTCAACGATGCGTTGCTCAGCCTGGTGAAGAGCAAGACCGTGGAGCCTGAAGAGGCCTACGTGAAGTCCGCCGAAAAAAAGGACATGGCCGCCAAGCTGCGCGCGCTCGGCTACAACCTCGACGGACTCGCGAGCGAGGAGTAGCCGGCGGCGCTCCGGCGGCGGCTACTTCGCCGCCGCCGTGCACTCCAGTTCGACCCGCGCGCCGTACAGCAACGTGGCCTGCACGGCCGCGCGCGCCGGGTAGTTCCCATTGGCGAAGTACGACCGGTACACCTCGTTCATCGCCGGCCAGTCGGCCAGATCGGCGAGGAACGCCGTGCACTTCACCACCCGGTCCATGCCGAGCCCTGCAGCCGCCAGCGTGCCCTTGATGTTTTCGAGCACCTGCCGCGTTTCCGGGGTGATCCCGCCCGGCACGAGCGTCCCATCGGCCTTCGTCGCCAGCGTCCCCGACACGAATACGAGGTTCCCCGCGCGGACCGCGGGGGAGAAGGGATTCTTCGGCGGCCCGTCGGGGTGGATGAACTGGGGCGTCGTCCGGCAGGCGGCGGACAGGAACAGGCCCGCGGACAGCACGAGCGTCGCAGCGCGCCGGAGCGCGACAGAAGTGAAGGGCGTCATGTGGACATCTTCCGGCCGGCGGCGGGCGGCGTCAAGGGTGCCCGCGCGGAACATAAAACGGCGTTGGGATAAAACGGCGTTGGGATAAAACGGCGTTAGCATAAAACTGCGTTAGTAGGAAACCGCGTTAGGAATCAAAAGCGTCAGGAGTGAACCGCGTGAACACGCCGTTCTCTCCTGACGCTTTTCCATCCTAACGCCGTCATGTACTAACGCCGTTAAATCCTAACGCGGTCAACTCCTAACGCGGTCAACTCCTAACGCGGTCAACTCCTAACGCGGTCAACTCCTAACGCCGTTAAATCCCAACGCCGTAAGAATCCCAACGCCGTCCCCCCGCCCCTATTTCCTCCCCACCGGTTCCATCCGCATCACCGCGCTCGGCTTCGCCTGCTGATCGTCGATCGAGACGTAGATGTACCCGTCCGGTCCCTGCCGCACGTCGCGGATGCGTCCCTGGTTGCGCACCAGATTGTCCTCGACGTTGAACACCTTGCCGTCGTACGTAAGACGCACGAGGCGCTGGCCCGCGAGGCCGCCCACGAAGAAGCTGCCTTTCCACGCCGGGAACTTGTCGCCCGTGTAGATCATGAGGCTGGACGTCGCGATCGACGGCACCCACACGTTCTTCGCGTTCTCCATGCCGGCGCGCATCGTGGCTGCATGAATCGCGACCCCGGGGCCGTAGTTCACACCGAAGCCGACCACGGGCCAGCCGTAGTTCAGCCCCTTCTGCACCAGGTTGAGCTCATCGCCGCCCTGCGGGCCGTGCTCCGTCTCCCACACCTCGCCGGTGGTGGGGTGAATGGCGAGCCCCTGCGGATTGCGATGACCGTAGCTCCAGATCTCGGGCTTCGCGCCGGCCTTCCCTACGAACGGGTTGTCGGTCGGCACGCGGCCGTCGTCGAACAGGCGAATGACTTTGCCGTGATGGTTCGACAGGTCCTGCGCCGGATGCTTCTCGAGATCACCGGTGGAGGGCACCTGACGCTCGCCCACCGTGACGAACATCATGCCGCTCTTGTCGAACGCGATGCGCGATCCGTAGTGGCCGGGCGCCCCCTTGGTGTCGGCCACGAAGATTTCCTTCGCGTCGACGAGCGCGTTGTTCTCGAAGCGGCCGCGTACCACCGCCGTGGTCGCCGCCCCGCCTCCCTGCGGCTTGGAGAAGCTGAGATAGATCAGCTTGTTGCTGGCAAAGTTGGGGTGCGCCACGACATCCAGCAGGCC
>CANJOX010000424.1 GCA_947475795.1 Gemmatimonadota bacterium | reverse complement strand
GCCGCGGCGGTGCGTGTGCGTGCGGTGCTGCAGCAAATCGGTGACGCGCACGGGGTGAGCGCCGCGACGATCGCGTTCGCGTGGCTGCTGCGGCATCCCAGCCAGCCCGTGCCGAACACCGGCTCGCGGCGCCTCGTGGCAATACGGGAGGCGATGGCGGCCACCGCGTTGCGCCTCGAAGCGCAGGAATGGACCGAGATCCTGACGGCCGCGGCCGGCCACGACGTGCCGTAAGACGCTCGTGGTGGTGCGGCTACCGGCCGCCCCACTCCTGCAGGATGACGTCAAGATCGAGGTCGGGCGCCAGAAAGCAGCCGTGCCCGTGTCCCTTCAGGATGCGTACGACGGCACCTGGCACGCGGGCCGCCATGTACGTGGCCTGCTCGACCGATGGAATGAGATGATCTTCGTCGGCGGCAAGAAAGAGCGTGGGCACGCGGATGTCCTTGAGTCGCCCGCGCAGGTCGTACCGGGTCAGGATACGCAGGCGATTGGTGTACCCCTCACGTGTGATGGCGCGCGTGAGCAGCAGGAACCGGCGGATTTCGTCGCGATGCGTGTGTGACGACTGCAGCCGCGCACCGGTGAATCGTCGCACGATGCCCATCGCGCCCCATGGGACGATACTGGTGGCCGCGATGGCGGCGTACAATTTGATCTTCGGCGTGATTCTGGTGAATGAGTTGAGTACGACCAGCGCGCGCACCCGTTCCGGGTGTGACAGCGCGAAGTGCATGGCGAGCGCGCCGCCGAACGATTCGCCCACCACGATGGCCGGGGTGCCGTCCGGTACGGCCGCTTCGAGATGCCGTGCGATCTCGGCGACCAACGTGTCCATGTCCCGGGCCTCGTCGCGCAACCGGAACGTGATCACACGGAAGCGCCGCGCCAGCAGCCGGGCCTGCCGGTAGAACAGCAAGCCCGTTCCATCGAGCCCCGGCACGTAAATCAGTGGTGGACCTGCACCCTGTACATGACAATCTTCAAGGTGATGGGATGCGGGCACGATGTCGGCCGCATCGCGTGCGCGCGTCTGACTGACATTTTCCTGTGTTTCATCCAATGACTGCACCATGACTGCGACCTCGCGCCGTTCGGCACGCTTTCTCTGGGCCGTGGTATCGGCCGTGCTGGTCGAGACGATCGTGACCGGTCTCGCGCTGTTGCCCGCCGTGCTCTTCGTACATTGGCAGTCCACGTGGTCGATGTCCACGGGGGGGCGGCTCATCGTCGCCGCGATGGCGTTCGCGCCTCTGTATCTGCTGTGCGCCTGCGTACTCATGGTGGCGTCGGCGCTGTCCACGCGGCTGTTGGGGTGGCGGACACCGGCGCCGGTCGAGTTGCCGCTGCGCGAGTTCAGCTGGCCCGTGCTCGACTGGGGACGGTACCTCATTTCAACGCACGTCGTGCGCGTGTTTGCCGGACCGGCCTTCCGCTCGACGACGATCTGGAATTGGTACATGCGCCTCAACGGCGCCAGGCTCGGCCGTGACGTCTGGGTCAACAGCTTGTCGCTGATGGACCACAATCTGCTCGAGTTCGGCGACGGCGTCGTGATCGGATCCGACGCGCACGTGTCTGGCCATGTCGTGGAACGCGGCGTCCTCAAAACGGCAGCGGTGAGGCTGGGTGCGCAGACGCTGATCGGCACCGGCAGTGTGGTCGGGATCGGTGTGGAATCGGAGCCCGGCGCACAGGTGGGCGCGCTGACCGTCGTGCCGAAGTTCATGCAGCTCGCGGCCGGCGCGGTCTACACCGGCGTACCCGCCACGCGCGTGCACTGAGACCAGCGGCGAAGCGGTGGCCGCTGTGCCGCGGCGCGCCTGTCGGTAGAATTCCTGACGGCGTATCGCTTCTGACACTCTGCTTCCGTACTCATGGCTGCTTCCAGTCTGCTCGCCCTCATCGATGACATCTCGACGCTGCTCGACGACGTTGCCGTTCTCACGAAAGTGGCGGCGACCAAAACGACGGGCGTGATGGGAGATGATCTCGCGCTGAATGCGCAGCAGGTGGCGGGGGTGCAGGTCGATCGCGAGTTACCAGTGGTGTGGGCGGTTGCGAAGGGTTCCTTCATCAACAAGCTCATCCTCGTGCCGGCCGCGCTGCTGATCAGTGCGTTCGTGCCCGTTGCGATCCTGCCGTTGATGGTGATCGGTGGACTGTTCCTGTGCTTTGAAGGGGTCGAGAAGCTCGCGCACAAGTTTCTGCATGCGGATACGGAGCCGGCGCACGGCGCCCTCCTCGCCGCGGTCGCCGATCCGCAGGTCGATCTGGTGGCCTTCGAGCAGGACAAGGTGAAGGGAGCGGTGCGCACCGACTTCGTGCTGTCCGCCGAGATCGTGGTCATCACGCTCGGCACCATGGCGTCGGCTCCGCTGTTGCAGCAGGTGGTTGCGCTCAGCGCCGTGGCGATCGGCGCGACGGTGCTGGTGTACGGTTTGGTGGCAGGGATCGTGAAGTTGGATGATCTCGGGCTCGCCCTGCACCGTCAGCCTGACGCGGCGCGTCGTCAGGTGGGAGCGTTCATTTTGCGGGCGGCCCCGCTGCTGATGAAAACCCTGTCGGTGCTGGGGACGGCAGCCATGTTCACGGTGGGCGGCAGCATCATCGCGCACGGCGTTCCGGCCGTCGAGCACGTTGTGGAGGCGGTGGGTCACAGCTTCGCGGCGCGCGGCGCGCTGGTGGCCTTCATCGCCACCACGGTGATCGATGCCGTGGTCGGCATTGTGTCGGGTGCGGTCGCCGTGGGGGTGTTTACCCTTGGGCGGAAGGCCACCGGACGGGGGTAGCGCCCGCTCAGGACGAGGAGCGGCGCGTCGGCGTCGGTGGCGTGTCGGGCCGGGGATCGTCGCGGTCCACGGCGCCCCAGTCGCGCTTGGGTGCCCCGCGTTTCGGCCCGTCGTGCGGCTTCGGTTTGGTGACGGGTTTGGCCGGCAGCCGTTTGCGTCCTTGTCCCCCCTTGCCGCCTTTCATCGCGCGGTGAGTGCCGCGCGGATCGCCGCGTCGGTCAGCGGCGCCATAACCCGGTAGCCGGCCACGTTGGGATGGACGCCGTCGTCGCCGTATTCGCGCTTGAGTCCCATGCGTGCGTCGGCCATTGGGGTGTGGTAGTCCAGATACACGGCCCCCTTCGCCGCCGCGTACTGTCGCATCCATGCATTGAGCGCGACGATTTTCGGCGCCGGTTCGAGTCCCGGCTTCCAAGGGTAGTCGAACACGGGCAGCACGGACGAGAGTACCACGCGAATCCCGTTGGCCTGGGCGATCTCGGTCATCGACGCGAGGTTGTCCTCGATCATGGCGAGCGTGGACGGTCCCGTGTTGCCGGCAATGTCATTGGTGCCGGCCAGGATCACCACGACGGCCGGCTGGAGTGCCACGACATCCTGCCGGAAGCGCACCAGCATTTGTGGTGTCGTCTGCCCGCTGATGCCGCGGCCGATGTACGGTTTGCCGGCGAACATCGTGGCGAAGTGGACCGCCCATCCCTCGGTGATCGAATTGCCCATGAAGACCACGCGCTGCTCACCGGGGGCCGGTGCTGCGAGGCGGGCGTTGTCGT
>CANJOX010000423.1 GCA_947475795.1 Gemmatimonadota bacterium | reverse complement strand
GCCCTCATACCAGGTCTTAAGAATGCTCTTGCCCTCTTCGAAGCCGATGGCAGCGGCAACCGCGAGGGTATTAACGACCAAGAACACGACCACTGCCGCGGAGTGTGGCGCTGCGTGAAATCGAGGGTCTTCCAGCAGTGACCTGCCACCGAGGACCAGATAGGTACCGATGGAGACCGAGCCCGCGAGGACGATCTGAGCAACGTTGAATGCCCGCTTGATCGCCATCTTTGGTTTGACCATCTCAGCGACCACCGCTCCAGCACCAACAACTGCGACAGTCGACCACGATGGTGCAAGCACGAAAGCGGTCAGGTACGGAATAAAGGAGACGGTGCCGAACGTGCTTCCTTGAATTCGGTAACTAAGTACAGTGCCCAAGAAAGCGACGAGTGTCAGCCAACCCGCACCCTCCAGCTGGGCGAAATTGACATTGGCGTCATAAGAATAGAGCGCGACAAGCGAGGCAGCGGCTGCTGCCACGATCGCATATACATACGCGATTACGCTTGTCTTCATGGACATAAGAGATTTCCGGTCCCCGTCAACCAAACGCTCTAGGTCAACCCCAGAGCTTCATATCAGCCAAAACGAACGACCACATAGCGTTCACGAGCTGGGCCACGAATTCCATCTTTGCGTCACCTCCCATCGGGATAGTCACGCGTGCCCCGCTCGGGACTCCGCGTGCTGGACGAGGTTGGCTCCGCTCCTACTGCTTGGCCTGCCCGCTCAGCTCCGCTCTAGTCGGTTGACGGGGACGTTTTTTTGAATCGTCTCGTACAGACGATGGGGGGTGAGAATGACCGGAGCCCCCTCTCGGGCGCTCCGGCAAATGTCAACGGTCGATATGGATCCAGCGATTCGTCGCATCGAGCACCGCCAGGACGGCGCTCGTTTCGGCGCTCTCGCGCAGTTCACAGCTTCCCGTCAGCACCACCGGCTCGCGACCCACGCGCGCCGCCACACTGACGAAGATGAATTCCCGGTCGAACGCCTCCATGAGCTTCGCCCCTTCCAGCGCCAGCGAGCGTTCACCGCCCGCCGTCGCCTGCGTCGCACTCACGATGGCCTGCAAGGTGGCGCGCGATGCCAGATCGATCCGGGACCGCTCGCTCTCCTGCCCTTCCGCCTCACCCACATACTCCTGACCGTCCCGGCTCAGCGTGACCCGGCACAGCACCCCACGGGACCGGGACCGCCGGACCTCCACATCCTCGAAGATCAACACCCGACGGCTGGCCGACGGCGCCTCCCCGATCGACGCGATCGCCAATCCCGCGCGTGATGCGCCACCCATCTGACCACTGGGCAGCGCAGACGCAACGGAGGCGGACGAAACGGCCGCCTGCGGCGCGGAGACGGCCGGTGCCGCCGCCGGAATCGCCGCCGGAATCGCCGCCGGAGCGGCCGCGGCCGGTGCCGCCACCTCAGGCGCCGGCACCGCCGCGGCAGACACGGGCGTCGCCGGCCGGTCCACCGCGCGCGGGGCGTCCAACGTGGTGGCAATGGAAATCTTCCGGTGATTCACCCGGAGACCGAGCTGCGCCATGAGCGCGCTCTCGATGTTGCGCACCGTGTTCTTCGGGAGCACCAGATCGGTGGTCAACACGTGGATCTCATCCACGGCACCCGTCTCGTTCGGCACGATCCGCACCGACAACACCCCCGGCAGCGTCGCGATCAGCTCCTCAGCCCGCCGGATAGGCAACACACTCCCCGCAATCGAGCCATGCGGGGACTGGGACGACGTCAAGCCGAAATTGATGGGTATTGACAGGCGGGGCTCCGCGACGAGGGCGAACCGGAGTACAAGGGTCGGCACACTGCAGAGCTAATATGTGACATAGATTCCGAATTACGCAAGCCAAAAGGGGTCACAAGATGTTGTCGGGCATGGACGTACCCGACCAGACCTCAAGCATCGTCTCGCGGGTCCCCCTCCTCCCCGCCGACCCCGTCCTCCCCCTCGTACTCCCGCAGTTTGCGGTACAGCGTCCGCTCCCCGATCCCCAGCAGGTCGGCGGCCTTGCGCCGGTTCCCGCCCGTGTCCCGCAACGCCGCCTGAATGGCCAGTCGCTCGATTTCGGCCATGGTCATCCCTGGCCCCAGCGTAATCACGGTGGCCGGCGGGGACTGATCCGGTGGCTCGATCCCGCGCACCAGCGCGTAGCCCGACGACGGCATCACTTCGGTCAGGCCCGCGCCGCTCACCACCGGCGGCGTGCGCACCTCACCCACCCACCCGGACGCCGGCGGACGGCTTTCCACATCCATCCGGCGACGCAACTCCTCCACTTGCAGCTTCAGTTCAACCAACGAGCGCACGATAAACTCGAGTTCGCGCCCCTGCGCCCGCTCCCCAGCGCGTACCACGGGGCCCACATGCACCGGCAGCAGGCGACGCCCGTCTCCGCCCTCGCGAATGGCCCGCGGAATATCGTCGGCGCCGATCTCGCGGCCATGCGCCAGCACGACCATGCTCTCCACGAGGTTGCGCAGCTCGCGCACGTTGCCGGGCCACCCGTATTCCACCAGTACGGCCAGCGCATCGCCGGAAATGCCATGGAATTCGCGGTCGTGCAACGACGCAAACTCGGTCACGAACCGCCGCACGAGCAACGGAATGTCGTCACGACGCTCGCGCAGCGGCGGCAGGTAGATCCCCAGCACATTCAGCCGGTAGAACAGGTCGGCACGGAATCCGCCCTCCTCGACATGTTCGCGCAGCGGACGGTTGGTGGCCGCCACCACACGCACGTCCACGGGGAACGGCTTCCCGCTCCCCACGCGCGTGACTTCGCGCTCCTCGAGCACGCGCAGCAGCTTCACCTGCGTACTCTGCGGCACCTCGCCGATCTCGTCCAGAAACAGCGTGCCGGTGTCCGCCAGCTCGAAGCGGCCCAATCGCCGCTCGGCCGCGCCGGTGAACGCCCCCTTCTCGTGACCAAAGAGTTCACTTTCCAGCAACGACTCCGGCAGCGCGCCCACATTGACGGCAATGAACGGCTTCCCGCGCCGCGGACTCAGGCGATGAATGGCGCGCGCCACCAGCTCCTTGCCGGTGCCGCTCTCCCCCTCGATCAGCACGGTGCTCGTGACCGGCGCGATCTGCTCGATCTTCACGAGCACTTCCCGGATCGCCGCCGATTCCCCCACGAGTCCCGTGAGCTCGGCGAGCCGCTGCCGCTCAAGACGGCGGCGGATGCTGTCCACCACGTCATCGATGCGCACCGGCTTCGGCCACAGATCGGCATACCCCAGCTCGCGGAGCCGCTCGAGCATCGGTGGCTCCGCCACGTCCGTGAAGCCGATCACGGCGACATTGTCCCACAGCAGCTGGCGGACGAGCGACACGTTGGCGCCATCGAGCAGCGCCCCCGTGAGGACGACGACATCCGGTCGGGCGCGGCGCAGGTCGCCACGCACGTCGTCCATCGGCGAGATGGTCACCGTCGTGACGCCATCGGCCTCGAGCGCCGCGTTGAGCCGGACCGCCGGCTCGACGTCGGTCATGAGAATCGCGACGACGCTGGCCGCGCCGTCGTCTGCGCCGCCACGCCGGACCGCCGCGGGGCGCACG
>CANJOX010000422.1 GCA_947475795.1 Gemmatimonadota bacterium | reverse complement strand
TCACGGCGTCGTGGCCGGCACCGACACTGCGCCGGCGGCTGCGCCCACGATCGGTCAGTTGCTCGGCGGCGCCCGCGTCACCGCGCCGGACGGCCGAGTGATGCCGCTGTACACCAAGGGCGAGCCGACCATCCTGATGATCAGCTCACGCACCTGCAGCTGGTGCAAACGGGCGCTGAAAGATCTGGGTGAGATGGCGGGCGGGCGCCCGCTGCCGCGCCTCACGCTACTCACGCTCGAGGGGGCCGCAGCGGGCCTTCCCATGCTGGCGCAGGAACAGCTCACCGGCGCCCGGCTCCGTGGCCCCGCCACCGACGCCGACCGGCAGCGCATCACCGCACGCTTTGGCGGCACCCCCACCTTCGTGGCGATCGACCGTCGCGGACGGGTGGTGCGCACCTTGCCGGGGTATCCCATCCCCGACGAACTGCGGCACTGGTACGCGGTGATGGTGGGCGAGCAGGACGTCCCGTAACGGGACGTCCAGTAAAGAAGGACGCCCGCGGTCAGCCCCGGGTGAGCCGCCGCCGGTCGAGCGTGACCAGCACGGCGCAGAGCGTGATCGTGACCGCGGAGATCATGCACCACGGGCAGAAGCTCTTGAGCACGATGAACTCGCCGTACTTGAGGCGCACCGTGAAAAGCACCGCCGGCCAGATCATCATTTGCAACAGCGTGTTCGGCCACGCCTCGTCTTCGAAACGCGCCATGGTGCCGATCGAGGCCACCACAAACAGCAGCGCGTAGCCGACCGCGCCGATCAGCGCCACGTCCACGCCCAGAAACCAACCGTAGCGGCTCCCCTGCACGTACTCGCACCCGCCGCCGCCGGTGCAGGCCAGCGAGCCCACCAGTCCGAGCTTCCACATGTGCAGATACAGCGCGACCAGCCCCGAGATCAGGCTGCCCACGGCGATGACCATACGCTGGGTCACGGGAACGGGAGCGAAAGGGGAGAGAAAACCGGACGGGACTCTACCGCGTAAGATGCGCCATCGGTACCTTCGCGCGCCATGACACCTTCCCCCACTGTCGATGCGGCGCGCGAGGCGCAGCTCGCCGCCGCCGCGGCGCTCGCCCGGACCCGCTGGCGGGTCGCGGCCATCCTCACCCTGCTGATGGTCGGCGTCTACTTCGGCTTCATCCTGCTGGTGGCGTACCGACCCGCGATGCTGGCGGCGCTGCTGAGCGAGGGGCTGTCGCTGGGCATCCTGCTCGGCGCCCTCGTGATCGTCTCGGCGTGGATGCTCACCCTGACGTACGTGCAGTGGGCCAACCGGGTCTACGACCCCGCCCTCGCGGCGCTGCGGGCGATGCCGACGTCGGATGCCCACGCCGGGACCACGGGAGACACCCGATGACCTTTGGGACCCCCGATCCGGTCGCGATTGCCTTTTTCGCGGGCTTCATCACGCTCACCCTCGGCATCACCTGGTGGGCCGCGCGGCGCACCACGACCACCGAGCACTTCTACGCCGCCGGCCGGTCCGTCACGGCCGGGCAGAACGGATTTGCCCTTGCCGGCGACTACATGAGCGCCGCCTCGTTTCTCGGGATCGCCGGCCTCGTGTCCACCAGTGGATTCGATGGCCTGATCTACTCCACCGGCTGGCTGGTGGGCTGGCCCGTGGTCCTCTTCCTGATCGCCGAACCGCTGCGCAACCTCGGCCGCTACACCTTTGCCGACGTCGTCGCCTCCCGGCTCGATCCGATGCCGGTGCGCATCAGCGCCACAGTGGGCTCACTGGCCACCATCGCCTTCTACCTCATCGCCCAGATGGTGGGCGCGGGGAGCCTGGTGCGCCTGCTGTTCGGGATCCCGTACGAAACGGCGGTCGTGATCGTGGGCGTCGCCATGATGGGCTACGTGCTCTTCGGCGGCATGCTCGCCACCACGTGGGTCCAGATCGTGAAGGCCGTTCTGCTGCTCGGTGGCGCCGCGGCACTGGCCCTCATGGTGCTCGCAAAATTCAGCTTCGACCCGCGGATGCTGTTCGCCGCGGCCGCCGCCAAGTACGGCGCCGGCGTGCTGGCCCCGGGCAAACTGGTCAGTAATCCGCTCGACGCGATCTCGCTGGGGATGGCCCTCATGTTCGGCACCGCCGGGCTGCCGCACATTCTCATGCGCTTCTACACGGTGCCCGATGCGCGCACGGCCCGCCGCTCGGTGTTCATCGCCACGGGACTGATCGGCCTGTTTTACCTCATGACGTTCGTGCTGGGCTTCGGCGCGATGGTGCTGGTCGGCCCCGAGGCCATCAAGGGCATGGACGCCGGCGGGAACATGGCGGCGCCCATGCTGGCCGAACTGCTGGGGGGACGGGCCTTCCTCGGCTTCATCGCCGCCGTGGCCTTCGCCACCATCCTCGCCGTCGTGGCGGGGCTCGCCCTGTCCGGTGCCGCCGCGATTTCGCACGACATCTGGGCCAGTGTGATCCGGAAGGGGCATCCCAAGCCGGGTGAGGAACTCAAGGTGGCGCGGATCGCGACCATTGTGCTGGCCTTGGTCGCGATGGCGCTGGGCATTGCCTTCAAGGGGCAGAACGTCGCCTTCATGGTCGGCCTCGCCTTCGCGATCGCGGCCAGCGCCAACTTCCCGGCGCTGGTACTCAGCGTGTTCTGGCGCCGCACCACCACCGCCGGCGCGGCCAGTAGCATGATCGTAGGCGCCGCCTCCACCCTCACGCTCATCGCCCTCTCCCCGGCCGTCCAGATCGACCTCCTGCACCACACCACGGCGATCTTTCCGCTCAAGAATCCGGCGCTCGTCACGATCCCGCTGTCGTTCGCGACCGGCATTCTGGTGTCACTGCTGCGCCCCGACCGGGCCTCAGAGGCCCGCCACGCGGCGCTCGAAACCCGCCTCTTGCTGGGCGCCGACTAGGGGTCCGGCACAAATTGCCGCCTGCCGCCGACCCGATTGTGCCGGGGTCGGCCGGCGCGGACAAGCGGCAAAGACTGCCGCCTTGCTCGCAGCCACGAGCGCATCGTGACGAGGCGCACAATTTCGTAACGTGTTGTTTTGCAAATGCTTAAGCATCATTGACGATGGGCGGACGGGCACTATTCGCGCCGAAAATTCAGACACGGCACGGCGGTTGCAATGGTGATGGGTGCCACACGGACGGTGCACCGTGGGCGGGTTTCCTCCGGATCGATGTGGTTCCGGAAGCCCGATCAGCATCACTCCCCCTGTTCATGTTCGATCATCTCGCTCTCCGCACGCCCTTCTGGGGCGCCATCTCCCTCGCTGCGTTCTCCGCGGCCGGACTCTCGCTCGGCCAGGCCGGCGCCGCGATGCCCAACCTCGTGGACGTGTCGCCGTGGATCGCCGGGACCGCGTTGCTCGTCGCGGTGGCGGGCTGGCGCTTGCTGCAGCGGGAACTGCTCCGTCGCATGCAGGACGATGACCGGCTCCGCGAGCGCGTGCAGCGTCTGCACGAGGCGATGCACGTCAACGTCGATGGCATGTTCCTGCTGAGGGCCATCCGGTCCGCGGCCGGCGAGATCACGGACTTCGAGATCACCGACGTGAACAGCAGCGGGGCCGCGACCATGTACCGGACCCGCGAGCAGCTGATCGGTCAGCC
>CANJOX010000421.1 GCA_947475795.1 Gemmatimonadota bacterium | reverse complement strand
GTGGCGCCATCGGGACCCAAAACGCGTTCGCGTTCCACCGAGTCGGCCTTGAGCCCCTCGGGGAGCTCGAGCTTCACCGTGACTTCCGCGTCGTGCGGATACGACGACTGGATGCGCACCGGCACGAACCGTTCGACCGGCACGCCAGCGCGGATGTACTCCATCGTGCTGCCGAGATTCACCGTAATGCCGGGAACCGCCGACACCGGCAGCTGCTGATCCCCCTTGATCGGATCGGCGAAGCGATACACCACCGGTTCATTCACCGTGACGCTTTCACCGGCGATCATGAGTCGCGCCTGCACCATCGTGGCGCGTTGCTCCTGCTGCTGCGCTTCGGTGCGGGCGTCGATCGGTGCCTGAAACCAATCCTGCTGTTTGCGACCGAAGGCACGCCACCACGGGGACTTCGCCTGGAACGCCACCGCCCAGCGGTTCAGCACCGCCGCGCTATCCGGGCTGATCGCCACGTCCCCGGCTTCACCCGGACGCAATCCCAAGCCCGCCACCGACGCATTCAGCAACTGCACCGCCGCGCGGCCGCGATTGAACACGGTAATGGTGACCGGCAACGAATCGTTCACCGCAACCTTCACCGGTTCGCGCACAGGGAACGTGGCACGCGGGGCCGTGGCTTCCACGGCCACACCGGCCGCCAACACCAATGCGCGCTCGGCGCGATCGATCGTCGTGACCAGCGCATCCCACAACGCGGGTAACGCTTCGCCAGCGGCGCGCCGCGACAAGCTCGACGGCGCACCAGGGCGACCCGTGATCAGAATGCCGGGGCCGCTGCCGCTCGCGTTGCGCACCGCACGCAACTGCCGCAGCGCTTGGGCCAACGGTGCGACGATCAGCGACGGATCGTCCGCGCGATACGCCACACGCGCCGCCCCGATCGTACGCAACGCCGAGTCGAGCACCGGCTGCACGGCAGGCGGAAGCTTGGCTCCCAACGCCGTCCACGTGGTGTCGATGCCATCGAACAGCGACTGCTCGGCGCGCGCATTCTCCGGCCCCACGCGCGACACTTCGCGCGAGAGAAAGCCGAGAATCGTGCCCTTCTTCTGCAGCACACCGAATCCTTGGCTCTTATGCTGCGAGCGGCTCTCCGCTGCGATTTCGTAGTAGCTCCGTCCCAACAGCGCATCGTACTCACCCACATTCACGCGCAACGTGGCCGAATCGGGGGCCTGACGCGCACTGCGGTAGAACTTCTGTGGCGTCCACGGCAGTCCGAAGCCCTGCACGGGAAAGCGCACTGTATCGGCCGCCAGATCGTACGCTTCGCGCGCCAGCAACCCCGAGACCTGGTGATGGCCATGCCCGTCACGCGGCGTCCCACTGAAAAACGCCACCATGACATGCGGACGGAACGCACGCACCACGCGCACCACGTCGCCAAGAATGGAATCCTTGGGCCAGTGCGTATACGTCTCTTCGGCGTTCTTGCTGAAGCCGAAGTCATACGCGCGCGTGAAGTACTGGCGCCCGCCATCGATACGGCGCGCCGACAACAGTTCCTGGGTGCGGATCGCGCCGAGCGCTTCGCCCAGTTCGTTACCGAGCAAGTTCTGCCCGCCATCGCCACGCGTGAGCGACAGATACGCGGTTTCCACGTGTCGGCCCTTGGCCAGCCACGCAATCACCGGCGTGTCTTCGTCGTCGGGGTGCGCCGCCACGGTAAGCACGCGGCCCGTGGTACCGACGCCGGCAAGCGTGGAGCCGAGCGCGGCCGCGCCGCGATCAAGCGCGACATTCTGCGCGGACAGACTACGGCCACCAGCGACAAGCGCCGCGGCGATAGCCGCAGCGCTTGTCAGCATCTGGTGGACCCTGGTGCGCCGAAGCGACTTCACTGCCCCACCGTCATCGTCGCACGCTCCGCGGCCGATTCGCCGGTATCCATGATCATCGCAATACTGCGGGCCTGCTCGGCCTGGTGCGCATCCATGTACCCTTCCGCCGGACTCGCGCGCTCCGGACGACCCACGTAGCGCACACCCACCGACGCACCGGCCGACGCCCGCAAGCGCGGCTGCACGTACGTCCACGCGCCCTGATTCTTCGGCTCTTCCTGCGCCCACACGACCTGCTCGATCGAGGGATACAGGTCCATCATGCGCACGATTTCCTCGTGCGGCCACGGATACAGCTGTTCGACGCGCACCAGTGCCACGTGCGGATTGCGCGTCGCCGCCAGCGACATGTCGTAATACAGCTTGCCCGTGCAGAACACGATACGACGCACATCGTCACGATGCTGCGACGCGATGGGATCGTCGATCACCGACTGAAAGCCGCCCTGCGACAAGTCGTCGAGCTTCGACGCCGCCTGCGGCAAACGCAGCAGCGATTTCGGCTGCATGCAGATGAGCGGACGACGCGATGTCCGCAGTGCCTGCCGACGCAGCAGGTGGAAGTACTGTGCTGGCGTACTGCAGTAGGCGACGGTCATGTTGCCTTCGGCACACATCTGCAGGAACCGCTCGAGACGCGCGCTCGAATGCTCCGGGCCTTGGCCCTCATAGCCGTGCGGCAGCAGCAGCACGACGCCGCTGTCCTGTCCCCACTTGGCGCGGTCAGCCACGATGAACTGGTCGATGATCGGCTGCGCCACGTTCACGAAGTCACCGAACTGCGCTTCCCACACCGTGAGGGTGTCGGTGGCGACCGTGCTGAATCCATACTCGAACGCCAGCACGGCGGTCTCGGAGAGCGCCGAGTTGAAGATCTCGAAGGCGCCCTTCGCGCCGGGCAGGTGGGCAAGCGGCGCGTACTTGCGACCGTTCTCGCTATCGCTGAGCACCGCATGACGGTGCGAAAAGGTGCCGCGTTCGGCGTCCTGCCCCGTGATGCGCACCGACATGCCGTCGAGGAGCAGCGTACCGAACGCCAACGCTTCGGCGTGTCCCCACTCGATGCCACCCTGCTCGCCCATCGTCTCGCGACGACGCTCGAGCTGCTTGGCCAACCGCGGATTCGGCTTGTGATCGGACGGCCAGGTGAGCAGCGCTTCGTTCACCTCCTGCAACCGCTCGACCGCCACGCTGGTGACCACGGCCTTCGGCGCCGACGCCGGTACGGCCGGCCACGGCGCGTGCTGCTCGCTGCTCAGCAATGACTGCTTGAAGCGCGCATGAATCTCGGCATAATGCAGCGAGACCGCCTGCTCGACCTCGGCCGCTTCCGCCTCGGTGACAACACCCTCGGCCACCAGACGGCTGGCCCACACCTGCGGCACCGTGGGGTGCTTGCGGATCTGCGCGTACCGCGTGGGCTGCGTGTACATCGGCTCGTCACCTTCGTTGTGTCCGTGACGACGATAGCCCACGAGGTCGATCAGCACGTCCTTGCGGAACGTGGCCCGATACGCGCACGCCAGACGCACCGCCGTAATACAGGCCTGCGCATCATCGGCGTTGACATGGAAGATCGGCATCTCGAAACCCTTCGCGAGATCCGAGGCATAGTGCGTGGAGCGGGCATCGGTCGGGTCGGTGGTGAAGCCGACCTGATTGTTGACGATGATGTGGATCGTGCCACCCGTACGGTAGGCATTCAGGTTCGCGATGTTGAGCGTTTCGGCCACGATGCCCTCG
>CANJOX010000420.1 GCA_947475795.1 Gemmatimonadota bacterium | reverse complement strand
CCGTGGTGTCTCGAGGCCAACACGTTGCCCGGGATGACGCCGACCAGTCTCATCCCTCAGGCGGCGGTGGCGGCCGGTGTCTTGTTTCCCGATCTCTGTGAGCGCATCGTGCAGTTGGCGCTCACCAACCGGGATCGGCGACGGCGCTGATTCGGTCGCTGACTCTGTGGTGTCCGTCGCTCTTTCCGCGCCTTTTCGCGTCTTTCCATGACCTACGTCGCGTACGACGATTTCGATCCGCCCCGTAACCCATCGGCCGTGTACTGGTTGATCGGGTTGTGTGTGGGCGTGTATTTCGTGCAGGCGACGTTGGTGGGCGATGCGAACATGGCGAACTGGCTTGGGTATTCGGCCGGCGATCTCGCGTCGCATGCGTTGTGGACGATCGGCACGTACATGTTCGTGCATGGCGGCCTGATGCATCTGCTGCTGAACATGTGGACGTTATGGCTGTTCGGGCCGCGGGTGGAGCGGGCGTGGGGGAGCAGCACGTTCGTGTGGTACTACCTGTGGTGCGGCGTGGGCGGCTGGGCGTTTCACTACATGTTCCAGCGCGAGGGCGGTACGCTGGTGGGTGCGTCGGCGGCGATTCTTGGCATCGCGGTGGCGTATGCATCGCGGTGGCCCGACGACGAAGTGCTGTTCTTCGGTGTGGTGCCGATGAAGGTGAAGTGGCTGGTGGTGTTCATGGCGCTGATCAACATCACGATGGCGGTGGTGGATTCGGGGAGCCTGGGTGGCACGGCGTACGCGGCGCACCTTGGCGGGATGCTGGCGGGGTGGGTGTACCTCCGCGCGCCGGGGGCGGGCAGTCTGGGGCGCTTCCGCAATCGCATTGCGTCGGCGCCGGACTACGGCGACGAGTCGCCGCGCGCGGTGCCCAAGTCGTCGCGTCCGCGGGAGCGGGAGGTGGACGACATCGTGGCGCAGAGCAAGGCGGCGGTCTCTCGCGTGCGTCCGGAGCCGCGTCCTGCGCCACGTCCCGCACCGCGTCCCAGCCAGACGGCCGTGGCGGCGCAGCCGAGCACCGCGCTGGATGCGGTGCTGGACAAGATCGCGGCCGACGGGATGTCGAGTCTGACACCGGCGGAGCGGCTGTTGCTGGATGACTGGTCGAAGCGCCTGCGCGACGTCACCTGACCGGTGTGCGTTCCCGCATTACATTCGGGGATGCCCAAGCCTGAACTGCTCGAGACGTTTCCGAATCCCTACGGGGATCGCCGGTACGAGATCTTCATGGAGACGACGGAGTTCACGTCGCTCTGTCCCCTTGGTGGCATCGAGACCGATGCGGCCGAGCTGAAGCTACTGGAAGGGGGCGCGCCGGACTTCGCGACGATCCGCATTACGTATCAGCCGGCCGAGGTGTGTCTCGAGCTGAAGAGCCTGAAGATGTATCTGTGGAGCTTCCGCAACGACGGCATTTTCTACGAGCGGGCGGTGAACCGGATTCTTGATGATCTGGTGGCGGCGTGTCACCCGCACACGATGACGGTGGTGGGGGATTTCAACGTGCGCGGCGGGTTGAAGAGCATCATCACGGCGACGGCGACGAAGCCGGGGTGAATGGCTGCGATCTTAGCGCACCGTGCCTTGCGGAGTTTCGTGCAGGACCTCAACGTTTTCGGGCCCCGAGCTTTGGGCCGTCGGCGAGCATAGCCAGCCACCCCGGAGACTCCGTTCCTACCACGGTACGCTAACGAACGAATCAACATGAGACAGTGGGTACGCCAAACCATCGCCGCCGCGACGCTCCTGCTGCTGGCGACCGCCTGCGAGAGCGCAACGAGCGCGACGAGTACGAAACCGGCCGCTGTCGCCAGCGTCGGCGTGTCGCCGTCTTCGGCCAGTCTGGTGCTGGGGACCACGCAGCAACTCACGGCGACCGCGCGTGATGCGGCGGGGGCAGCCCTGACCGGGCGCACCGTGACGTGGAGCAGCAGCGCCCCGACGGTGGCCACGGTGAGCACCACCGGGCTGGTCACGTCGGTTGCCGTGGGGACGGCCACCATCAGTGCCACCACCGACGGGATCGCCGGTACGTCCGCCATTACCGTGACGCCGGTGCCGGTCGCCAGCGTGGGCGTGTCGCCGGCCACGGCCAGTCTGGTGCTGGGGACCACGCAGCAACTCACGGCCACCGCGCGTGATGCGGGGGGGGCAGCCCTGGCCGGGCGCACCGTGACGTGGAGCAGCAGCGCTCCGACGGTGGCCACGGTGAGCACCACCGGGCTGGTCACGTCGGTTGCCGTGGGGACGGCCACCATCAGTGCCACCGCCGACGGGATCGCCGGTACGTCCGCCATTACCGTGACGCCGGTGCCGGTCGCCAGCGTGGGCGTGTCGCCGGCCACGGCCAGTCTTCCGGTCGGCGCCACCCAGCAGGTCACCGCCAGTGCACGTGATGCGGCGGGTGCAGCGCTCACGGGACGCGCCGTCACGTGGAGCAGCAGCGCGTCCACGGTGGCCACGGTCAGCGCCACCGGGATTGTCACCGCTGTCGCTGCCGGAAGCGCCACCATTACCGCGACGGTGGAGGGGATCACGGGCAGCGCGGCCATCACCGTGACGCCCATCGCGACGATCACCATCGCTCCGGTGTCCGGCCTCCAGGCGGGGCTCGTCACCCAGCTCACCGCCACTTTCCGCGCGGCGAGCGGGAGCATCGACCCCACGGCGCCCATCACCTGGCTCTCCAGCGACAGCACGCGTGCTGCCATCGACGCGTCGGGGACGCTGGTGGCGCGGACACCCGGCGCCGTCACCATCACGGCGCAATCCGGCACCACCTCCAGCACGTTGGCGGTGACCGTGGGCGCGCGGCCGGATCCGGCGAGCTGCAAGCTGCCGCGCCTGTCCGGCACCGTGAACGCCGGCTTTCCGCGCTGGACCACGCGCCTCAAATCCGTAGGGACCGTGCGCATGACGGTGGTGCTGGTCGACTTCTCGGACGTGCCGGCGACCAGGACCCCCGAGTCGATGATCGCCAGCGTGTCGCCGTCGGCGGAGAACCGGTTCAGTGCGCTCTCGTACGGCAAGATGGCCCTCACGTTCAACGCCAACCTGCGCTGGTTCCGGATGTCGAAGCCGTCGACGGATTATGCGGACGCCAACAAGACCTTCGAGGGGCAGCGCCAGCTCATTCAGGAGGCGGTCGACCTGGCCGCGCCGACCACCGATTTCTCGCAGACCGACGTCATCGTCGTGCTGCCGAATCCGGACGCCACCGCCATTGCGGTGGGTCCCGCTTTTGTGGCCAATGGCACGACGGCGATCAACGTGCAGGGCCGGGTGATCCATAACGCCACCAACTCCGCCCGCTCATTCTTCTTTTGGGGTGGAGGGAATTGGCTGACCCACGAGCTCGGCCACAACATGAGCCTCCCCGACCTGTACGACCTAGCCCCGACTCCCCCGAATACCCTCCACATGCATATGGGCGAGTTCAGCCACATGGGGAAGATCGACGGCAAGGCGCAGGAGTGGACCGGGTTCGAGCGGTGGCAGCTGAGCTGGCTGGACGACGCGCAGGTGCTGTGCGCCCCCACGGGCACCACGGTGGCGCATCTCGCGCCGCTGGTCGGGACCGGGTCGCAGAAGCTG
>CANJOX010000419.1 GCA_947475795.1 Gemmatimonadota bacterium | reverse complement strand
CCGGAACAAGCTCTCCCTCGCCGCCGACTTTCGGTCCCCCGCGGATCTCGCCCTGGTGCGGGAGCTCATCGCGACGGCCGATGTGGTGATTGAGAACTTCTTGCCCGGCGTTTTGTCGCGATCTGGTATTGATGCTGATGTGTTGCTGTCGCACAACAGCCGGTTGCTCTGGTGCACGATCTCCGGCTTCGGTCCTGACAGTCCGCGCCCGGGCTATGATTTCGTGGTGCAGGCGGAGTGCGGATGGATGGCGATCACCGGCGAGCCGGATGGCCCTCCTATGAAAGCCGGCGTTGCGCTGGTGGATCTGATGGCCGGCAAGGATGCCGCCATTGCGGTCCTGGGCGCGCTGGCTGGACGCGACCGCCTCCACACCGTCGCCGACCGGCGGCTGCATGTGGCCCTCCGCGACTCGGCCCTGGCGGCCCTGGCCAACGTGGCGCAGAACGCGCTGGTCTCGGGGCACGACGCCGGGCGCTGGGGGAATGCGCATGCCAATCTGGTGCCGTATCAACTGTTCATGGCGGCCGACCGCCCCTTCGTGCTCGCGGTCGGTGCGGACGCCCAGTGGCCGGCCGCGGCGTGCGCGCTGGGACTGCCCGCGCTGGCGGCCGATCCGGCACTGGCAACCAACGCCGGACGGTTGGCGTCCCGGGCGCGCGTGGTCGAGGCGGTGAGCGCGGCGGCAGTGCACCAGCCGGCGGCCGTGTGGATCGCCGCCCTCGAGCGGGTGGGAGTGCCCTGTGGCCTCGTGCGCGGTGTGCAGGAGGCGCTGCGCGACAGCGGGGCGTCGCCGCACACCGGCGTGTCGCCGCAGGGGCATGGCGTCGTGCGCTATGCACCGCCGATGCTGGACGCGCACGGCGAACTGATCCGCGCATTCCACTGGAGTGCGTTCGACCACGTGCCGATACTGCCCGCAGGGCCCGCGTGACGTCTCCCGCGCCCATTCGTCTTTCCCGCGAGACGACCGGCGATGTTCTGCCTGTCGCGTTTGCGGGGAGGGGTGTCAATCCTGATTCTGCGGCGTTATCCTAGCGCCGTGAACATGACGGAAGAAGAACCCACGCCCGCCGACGTCGATACGGATCAGGACGTCATCTCCCGCATTCTGGCGGGGGAGCGCGAAGCTTTCGCGACGCTGATCGGCCGCTACAGCGATCCGCTGTATCGGCATGCCTTGGGCATGACGGGAAGTCCCGACGTGGCCGAGGACATTCTCCAGACGTCGTTCATCAAGGCCTATCACCACCTCGGTGAAGTCCGCGGTCGATTCGATGCCTGGCTGTTCCGGATCGTTGCAAACGGGTGCAAGGACTGGCTGAAGAACATTCGGCGCACGCACCTGAGCTACGACGAAGACGACCAGCCCTCCAGCTTCGCGAGTCCCGATGAGGATCTCGACCGCACCGAAATGCGGACGGACCTCGACTCCGCCCTCGCGCAACTGGCCCCATCGCTTCGGGAGGCCTTCATCATGAAACACGTTGAAGGACGCTCCTACGAAGAAATGGCGGATCTCTTGGGAACCACCGTGGGAGCACTGAAGATGCGCGTGCATCGGGCACGTGAAGCCCTTCAGACCTTGCTCGAGGAGAAATACGCCTAATGCTCGACCGTCATGAAGCGCACAATGACCGTGATTTCGGTCAGGATATGCCCGCGCGCGACACCGCGCGGGGGACCGATCGTCCGATGGCAGATCGCGAAGTGCCGCTTCCCGGGACGGCCGCTGCGGCTGGCACCTCGCTCGTGATCCACCAGTGGCTCGATGGCGAGGCCAGCGAAGCCGAGGCGCGCCGCGCTGACGCGGGACAGGTGAAGTTGTGGAACCGCGTCACCGCGGAAGCCGACCAGCGGCGTCGCATGACGACGCCGACCTATGTGGCCGCCAACATCATGGCCGCGATTCCCGCCGCCTCAACGGCGACGGTCCAGGGCACCACGGGCGCGTCGGCTGATGCGTCCCGCGGCCTCCCGATCGGCACCGCTGCCGCGATCGGCGCGGGCCTCTTTGCCACGGGTGTTGTGATCGGCAAGCTGCTGTAACGAAAGCTCCCGGACTGCCAACTGCTGAGTGAGCAGGGCGGAGAGTGTGAGGGAGGAGGAAGCAGTCACTGCTCCCTCCTCCCTTTTTATTCTCCCGCCTGCCGCCTCAATCTGTTGGCCGTTCGGGTTCTACATGTGAATCGCGCGTCCCAGCGCCGCCAGCGCCGCTTCCTTGACCGTCTCGCTGAGCGTCGGATGTGAGTGCACCGTGATGCCGATGTCCTCCGCACTGCCGCGGTATTCCATCGCCAGCACCACTTCACTCAGCAAATCCGCGACGTTGGGTCCGATCATGTGGCACCCCAGGATTTCGTCGGTGTCCCGGTCCACGACGAATTTCACGAAGCCTTGCGTGGCGCCCATCGTGCGCGCCTTGCCGTTGGCACTGAACGGGAACTTGCCCACGCGATAGGGGCGTCCGCTCGCCTTGACCTCCTGCTCGGTCAGTCCCACGGTGGCGAGTTCGGGCCACGTGTAGACGATCCCCGGGACGGTGCGATGGTGCATATGCACCGGCTTGCCGGCGATCACTTCGGCGGCGACCACCCCTTCTTCTTCTGCTTTGTGCGCCAGCAGCTTGCCGCCGCAGACGTCGCCGATCGCGTACACGCCCGGCAGGTTGGTGCGCTGCTGGTCGTCCACGACAATTTCGCCGCGCGTACCCATCGCGAGTCCGAGCGCCGCCGGATCGACGCCGCCGAGCAGCGGCTTCCGTCCCACGGACACCAGCACGTAGTCGGCGTCGATGTGGGACGCCACGCCGTCCTTCTCCACATGCACCCGTACGCCATCGGCCTGCACATCGGCGCCCGTGACCTTGGTACCCGTGTGGATCTCGAGCCCCTGCTTCCGGAAGATCTTGTCGGCTTCCTTCACCAGCTCGTCGTCGTTGCCGGTGAGAATCGTGGGCGCGAACTCCACCACCGTGACCTTGGCACCGAGTCGGCGCCATACGGAGCCCAGCTCGAGACCGATCACGCCGCCGCCCACGACCACCAGATGCTTGGGCACTTCTGGAATCGACAGCGCGCCCACATTCGACAACACCCGCTGTTCGTCGAACCTGAGGAACGGCAACTGCACCGGCACGGAGCCGGTGGCGATGATCACCGACGTGCCCTTCCAGTGCGAGATCGTGCCGTCGGCGGCCTTCACTTCAACCACGTTCCCCGGCTGCAGCGTGCCGTAGCCCTTGGCCCACGTCACCTTGTTCTTCTTGAAGAGGAACTCGACCCCCTTGGTGTTCTGGGCGACGACGTCCGTCTTGCGGGCCATCATCGTGGGCAGATCGATGGCCGTACTGCCGACGACGATGCCGTGCTCGGCGGCATGCAGGCGCAGCCACTCGTAGTGCTCCGAGCTCTGCAACAGGGCCTTGGAGGGGATGCACCCCACATTCACGCAGGTGCCGCCCAGCGTCTTGTCGAATTCGACGCAGGTCACGGAGAGGCCGAGTTGCGCGGCGCGGATCGAGGCGACATAGCCGCCGGGGCCGCCGCCGAGGACCACGACGTCGGCGGTGTGGAGGGTCGGGGAAGTCATACCGGAAAAGATAATT
>CANJOX010000418.1 GCA_947475795.1 Gemmatimonadota bacterium | reverse complement strand
CCGTGGGTCGTGAAGTGCCGAAGGATCTGGCCGCGCTCAAGCCGGGGGATCTGCTCACCTTCGGTCGCGGCAAGCGGATCTCGCACATCGGCATCTATGTGGGCGAAGGACGGATGGTGCACGCCAGCACGTCCAAGCGCCGCGTGATCGAAACCCGCATCACCGAGCGCTCCGCGCTCATCCGTCAATGGAAGGGCGTCCGCCGTCTGGTGGACGGCGCCGGCACCTCGATGCGTGATTCGCTGCTGGCCTTCGCCGACTCGCTGCAGCAGAAGTAGCACCGCCCGCGGGCGGACCGTGTGCCCGTTGTTGCCAAGCCGCCGCTCCGCCCCCAGCATTGGGGGCGTTTTTGTTTTCGAGCCGCCCTCGCGAGGAATCCATGCCCAGACTGACTGTCCGCTCTGCACGCGCCGCGTTGCTTGCCGCGCCCCTGTGTATCGCCGCCCTGCTGCCGGGCGGTCTCGCCGCGCAGCCGGCCCCGCCGAAAGACCGCCTCACGGTCGCCGACTATTTCAACTGGGAAGACGTGGCCGCACCGGCGATGTCCCCCGACGGCAAACAGATCATCTACACGCGCACGTGGATTGATCAGCTCAACGATCGACGCGAGTCGTCGGTGTGGATCATGAATGCCGACGGCACCCGGAACCGCTTTCTGGTGAAGGGCTCCGATGCGAAGTGGTCGCCGGACGGATCGCGGATCGCGTTCGTGGCGCCCGGCGAACCAGGCGGCGCGCAGATCTGGGTGCGGTACATGGACGCTGAAGGCGCCACCACGCAGGTCACACGACTCACGGAGGCACCGGCCGACGTGGAATGGTCGCCCGACGGCAAGACCATCGGCTTCGGCATGCTGGTGCGCGGCACGGATACGTGGCGCATCGCCATGCCCGCGGCCCCGAAGGGTGCCAAGTGGACGGAGGCGCCGCGTGTGGTCACCAAGGTGAAGTACCGGGCCGACCGGCAGGGCTTCCTCGAGGACGGACTGCGTCAGCTGTTCACCGTGCCCGCCGACGGCGGCACGCCGAGTCAGGTCACGAGCGGCGACTGGGCCGCCAACGGCACCACGTGGATGCCCGACGGCAAGAGCTTCGTGTTCACGTCGCTGCGCACCCCCGACGCGGAATACGCGTGGCGCCAGAGCGACATCTACAAGGTCGACATCGCGAGCGGTGCCGTGACGGCGCTCACCACGCGCAACGGTCCGGACAACGCGCCGGTCCCGTCGCCCGATGGCCGTTTCATCGCCTACACCGGCTACGACAGCACCGACGCCACGTGGAAAGACGCCACGATGTACGTGATGGATGCCGATGGCCGGAACGCCCGCGCGCTCACCGAAAAGCTGGACCGGTCGCCGAGCGGCATGCTGTGGGCGCCCGATGGGAGCGGCGTGTACTTCAACGTCGAGAACGAAGGGTCGCGCAACCTGTATTTCGTCTCGCTCAAGGGCGAGGTGCGCGTGGTGACCAAGGGCGCGCACGTGCTCACCGTGAGCGACATCAACAAGAGCTTCATGGCCGTCGGGGTGGCGACGTCGCCCACGAAGCCGAACGACATCGTGGCGTTCGACGTGCGCACGCCGGTCATCAAGCAGCTCACCGACGTGAACGGTGACGTGCTGGCGGGCAAGAAGCTCGCGACGACCGAAGAGGTGTGGTACACGTCGGTGGATGGCTATCGCATCCAGGGCTGGATCGTGAAGCCGGCCGATTTCGACGCGAAGAAGAAGTACCCGATGATGCTCGAGATTCACGGCGGCCCGCACTCGATGTACAACGTCGGCTTCAATTTCGCGCGCCAGGACCACGCGGCGAACGGGTTCGTGATGCTGTACACGAACCCGCGCGGCTCGACGGGGTACGGATCGGCGTTCGGAAACGCGATCAAAAATGCGTATCCCGGCAAGGACTACAACGATCTTATGGCTGGCGTCGATACGGTGGTGAACCGTGGCTTCATCGACACCAACCGTCTGTACGTGTTCGGCTGCTCGGGCGGTGGCGTGCTGACCGCGTGGACGGTGGGACACACCGACCGCTTCGCGGCCGCCGCCTCGCAGTGCCCCGTGATCAACTGGCTGAGCTTCGTCGGGACCACGGACGGGTCCAGCTGGTACTACAACTTCGCGAAGTATCCGTGGGACGATCCCAGCGAGCATCTCGCGCGGTCGCCGCTCATGTCGGTGGGCAACGTCAAGACACCGACGATGCTCATGACGGGGGTGAACGACCTGCGCACGCCGATCAGCCAGACGGAAGAGTTCTATGAGGCCCTCAAGATCCGGAAGGTCCCCACGGCGATGATCCGCTTCAACAACGAATGGCACGGGACCAGCTCGACGCCGTCCAACTTCATCCGCACGCAGCTGTACCTGCGCAGCTGGTTCGATAAGTATCAGGCGCCGCCCAAGGGCGCGCGCGTCACGCAGGATCAGCCCTGACGGCGGCGGGCCATCCGCCGGCCGCGGCGGATGGCCCGACACGTGACTCGCGACACTTTCTTGCGGGCCGCGTGCCCGGTACGTTTTTGCTGCCGTTCTCCCTCACGTCAACCGACACCATGCCCCGTTTCCTCGCACGCTCTCTCACTGCGGCCACGCTGGCCGCCGCCGTTGTGCTGACGGCCTGTACCGATACCGCAGCCCGCGCCCGCGCGGATTCGCTCTCGGTGGCACTGGCCAGTGCGAGCGCCGAGCGCGATTCGCTGCAGGGGCTGATGCAGGGCAGCACGGCCGACAAGGACCGGGCGCTGGCACAGGTTGTCGAAGCCTCCAAGTTCGCCGACGACGTGGATGCCGAGCTGCGCAAGGTGCGCGGCCTGTCGTCCAAGGTTGGCGTCACGAAGAGCGACGAATCAGGGAAGAGCGAGGCGGCGGCGGCGCAGCGGGACATTCTCGATCGCCTGTCGCAGATGCGTCAGCGTCTCGCCGCCCGGCAGCGTCAGGTGCAGGCGCAGATCGACACGCTCAAGTCGATGCGCGCCGACTCCAGCATGACCGCCACGCTACTCGCCGACCTCAACGGCCGGCTCGCCACGCGGGACAAGGAGATCGCGGCGTTTCAGGAGGAAGTGCGGGCGCTCCAGTCACAGAATGCACAGCTCACCGCCGACAAGTCGGTGCTCACGGATACCGTGAAGGCGATGGATGTGCGCGAGAATCGGGTGTTCTACCTCGTGGGCTCACGCCGTCAGCTGCTGGCCGACAGGGTGGTGACCGAAGAGGGTGGCTCGCGCGGTCTGCTCATCGTCAAGCTCGGCAAGACGCTGGTACCGGCCCGCTCCCTCGACGAGACGCGCTTCACACGCGCCGACCGACGCGAGGTGCTCACCATTCCCCTGCCCCGCAGCGACCGTCCGTACCGCATCGTTTCGCGGCACGATCTGGCGCTCGTCGAAGTCGCCAAGAAGGAAAAGGACGGGACCTTCCGCGGCGAGAGCATCCGGATCACCGACCCGGTGAAGTTCTGGGCCGCCTCCCGCTATCTGATCATCGCCGAGAAGTAGCCCCAAGCGGACGCCGGTCACACGGCGCACCCGACCACGAAGAAGCCCGCGAGCAGTGCTCGCGGGCTTCTTCGTATCACGCCATGCACGCATCACGCCGGT
>CANJOX010000417.1 GCA_947475795.1 Gemmatimonadota bacterium | reverse complement strand
TCTCGCCGGGGCCCACGGACGGTAGCCGCAAGACGCCGTACATCTTCCGCGACGGCGAGCGGGAGATCGAATGCGCCGATCAGCTGCGCAAGGGGAGCAACCCCATCACCTGTCTGCGGATCTACTTCACGTCATCCGAAGACGGCGGTTTCGTGATCGGGCACATGGGACGGCAGATCGAAACCGTGGTGCCCAAGGTGTGAACACCGTGAGCGGGCGCCACGGCGCCCGCTCATGGCGTCGTGTCAGGGCGCGGCTTCGTGAAACACCACGCTCGTCTCGTGTTGCAGGGCGCGTCGGAGCGCCCATGCATCGGAGAACAGGACCACGACATTGCCCTTGTGATCGAACAGCTTGAGGCGCCCCTGCCCGCTCGCCACCCGCTCCACGTCGGCTTTGGCGCCGGTGAGCCAGCGCGGCCAGCGGTACGTCATCTTTTCGAACTTGCACGGCGCCGCGTATTCGTGCTCGAGCCGGAACGCCATCACATCGAACTGCAGCTGTCCCACCGCACCCACGATCGGCTGTGACCCGGCCGACGTTTCGGCGAAGAACACCTGTGCCGCGCCCTCTTCGGTGAGCTGACGCAGGCCGCTGTCGAACTGCTTGCGCTTGAGTGGATCAGCGGGAATCGCACGGGCAAAGTGCTCGGGGGGGAAACGCGGGATCCCCTGAAACTCCAGCTTGCCGTCGCCACCCAAGGTGTCACCGATCCGCAGGTTGCCGCGGTCCATGATGCCGATCACATCGCCGGGCCACGCCTCCTCGATGCTCACGCGATCGCGCGCCATGAATTGCTGCGGGGCGGCCAGCCGGATCGGCTTGCCGCTGCGCTGGTGCAGCACCTGCATGTTCGCTTCAAAATGCCCCGACACGATGCGCACGAACGCCACGCGATCGCGGTGCTTGGGGTCCATATTCGCCTGGATCTTGAACACGAAGCCCGTGAAATCGGTGCTCTCCGGATCGACGTTGCCGATGTTGGTCTCGCGCGGCCCGGGCGCTGGCGCCAGCTCGAGAAACTCGCGCAGGAACGGCTCGATCCCGAAGTTCGTGAGCGCCGAGCCGAAGAACACCGGCGTCAGGGCACCGTCGATCACCCGGGCGTGATCGTAGGTGTGACCGGCGGCATCGAGCAAGTCGATGTCGGTCATCAGCCGGTCGAACGCGCTCTCACCCATCGCTTCGATCAAAGCCACGTCGTCGATGCTGACGATGGTGTCATCGGCCCGCGTGGCGCCGCGATCACCGCTGCGCTCGAACAGGTGCACCTCGCGCTTCAGGCGATCGTACACGCCCACGAAGATGTCGTTGTCGAACACCGGCCACGTGGCGGCAAAGCAGTCGATCCCGAGATCGGCTTCGACATCCTGAATGAGCTTGAGCGGATCTTCGCCGTGCCGGTCGCACTTGTTCACCAGCGTGAAGATCGGCGTACGGCGTCGCTTGCACACCTCGAACAACTGGCGCGTGCGCTCCTCCACGCCGCGGCGGTTGTCGAGCAGCATGATCGCACAGTCGGCCGCGACCAGCGTCCGATAGGTGTCTTCGGAGAAGTCCTCGTGCCCCGGCGTGTCCAGCAGGTTGAGCTGGTAGCCGAGGTACTCGAACTGCAACACCGAGCTGGTCACGGAGATGCCGCGCTCCTGCTCGAGCTTCATCCAGTCCGACGTGGCGTGCCGGGTGGCCCGGCGCGCCTTGACCGAGCCGGCCAGGTGGATGGCACCGCCGTACAGCAACAGCTTTTCGGTCAGCGTGGTCTTGCCGGCGTCCGGGTGCGAGATGATCGCAAAGGTCCGGCGACGGGAGATTTCATGCGCGAGCCGTTCGGCGGCGACCCCTGAAGAGACAGCGTCAGTCATGCCGGAAGGTAAGCGCCCGAGGGGGGTATCCGAAACGGCTACTCGACCGTCACCGACTTGGCGAGGTTGCGCGGCTGGTCCACGTTGCAGCCGCGCTTGACCGCGATGTAGTAGGCCAGCAGCTGTAGCGGCACGCTCGCCAGAATCGGGGTAAGCAGGTCCACCGTTTGCGGGATGCGGAACTCGTAGTCCAGCTTGCCGGCCAGCGACGGCTCCTCGCGCGTGGTGATCGCGATGATCTTCCCCTTCCGCGCCTTCACCTCCTGAATGTTCGACGTGATCTTGTCGAACACCGCGTCGTGGGGCGCGATGCACACCACCGGCATCATCTCGTCGATGAGCGCGATCGGACCGTGCTTCATTTCCGCCGCGGGATAGCCCTCGGCGTGGATGTACGAGATTTCCTTGAGCTTCAGCGCGCCTTCCAGCGCGGCCGGGAAGTTGTAGCCACGGCCCAGATACAGGAAATTGGTGGCGCGCTTGAACTCTTCGGCGAGGTTTTCGATCTCCTCGGCGCGGTCCAAAATCGACTGAATCTGCGCCGGCAGGTCGGCCAACGCCTGCGCGATCTCGCGGCCGCGCGCCACGCTCAGGTCGCGCAGACGGGCGAGCTTGAGCGTGAACAGCGCCAGCGCCACCACCTGACTGGTAAAGGCTTTCGTGGACGCGACGCCGATTTCCGGACCGGCGTGCAGGTAAATCCCGCCGTCGTCCTCGCGCGCAATCGTGGAGCCGACCACGTTCACGAGCCCCAGCGTACGCGCGCCGCGGCGCTTCGCCTCACGCATGGCCGCCAGCGTGTCGGCCGTTTCACCCGACTGCGAGATCACGATGCACAGCGTCGTCGGCGTCACGATCGGGTTCCGGTACCGGAACTCCGATGCGTACTCAACCTCCACCGGAATACGGCACAGCTCTTCGATCATCATCTCGCCGATCAGCGCCGAATGCCAGCTGGTGCCGCACGCCGTGATGATGATGTTGTCGACCTTGAGCAGGTCCTCCTTCGAGATGTTCAAGCCGCCGAGCTTGGAGAAGCCCTCTTCGAGAATGAGGCGACCGCGCATGGTGTTCTCCACCGTGGTCGGCTGCTCGAAGATTTCCTTCAGCATGAAATGCGGGTAGCCACCACGCTCGATCTGCTGCAGGTCCCAGTCGATGCGCGTGACCGGCTTGTCGCGGATAACCGAGTCGAGGTCAAGCACCCGATACCCATCGCGCGTCACCACGGCGATGTCGCCGTCGTCGAGGTACACCACGTTCCGGGTATGGGCCAAAATCGCCGAGGCATCAGAGGCGATGTAGAACTCGTTGTCACCAACACCGATGAGCAGCGGGCTGCCCTTCCGCGCGGCGACGATCTTGTCCGGCTCGTCGCTGGTGATCACCGCCAGTCCGTAGGTGCCATCGCACTGCCGGAGCGCCTCGATGACCGCGGCTTCCAGATTGCCGGCGTAAGCGGTTTCGATCAGGTGCGCGAGGACCTCGGTGTCGGTGTCCGACTTGAACACGTAGCCGTGCGCCTCGAGCCCCGCCTTGAGCACCGTCGCGTTCTCGATGATGCCGTTGTGCACCACGGCGATCCGGCCGTTCTGGCTCGCGTGCGGATGGGCGTTGATTTCCGTCGGCGGCCCGTGGGTGGCCCAGCGCGTGTGGGCGATGCCCATCGTGCCCTGCGGCGGGTTGAGCGCGATCGCTGCCTCGAGACGCGCAATCTTGCCAGCGGCCCGGCGCGTTTCCACGCCCGC
>CANJOX010000416.1 GCA_947475795.1 Gemmatimonadota bacterium | reverse complement strand
GGTAAAGCGGGTGCGACCTATTCCCCCACGCTCGTGGTCGCGGGCCCCAGTGCCTGGAGCATCGAATACTGGTTTCAGGAATCGGATGTCTGGAAAGATCCAAAGCAGCGCAAGTGGTTCCCGTGGCGCGCGTTAGTGCCTGATTCGCGCGTGCGTACGCTGCGCCCCAGCACCGACTATTCCTATCCGCTGGTGGCGCAATCCATGGCGGACATCATCGCCGAAGGCGGCTGGGGCGCGCTGGGCAGTCATGGCGAGCATCACGGCCTCGCTCCGCACTGGGAGCTGTGGATGGGAGCGTCGGCCCTCGGCAATCACGGGGCGCTCGAGGTGGCGTCGCTGCACGGTGCGCGGTTTCTCGGCGCCGACAAGGACATCGGGAGTATTGAAGTCGGGAAACTGGCCGATCTGGTGATTCTCAACGGCAATCCCCTCGAGAACATTCGGGCGACCGCCGACGCGAAGTTCGTGATGAAGGGGGGCACGTTGTACGACGCGATGTCGCTCGACCAACTCTGGCCCCGGACCGTACCGTTCGGACCGACCTACTGGGTGAACGACGACATGTTACAAAACAACACCAAGCGGACCGACGTCTTCGATCGGAACAAGCGACCATAGAGCGTGGAATTGCACGGAGATGACGTTGGGATCACATCGGGCCAACGTCAGCGCGCGGGAAGGGTGGCGCGTATTCCTTTGGTTGGGGCTATCGCCGAGTTCGCTCTTCCTGCGATAGTTCCGGTGTATCAACGCGCCGCTGCTGCGCCTTCCCGCCCTCGTTTTCAGGTGTCGTCCTGCATGGCTGAGTTGCTCCAGTCCCGTACGTTGGAGGTCCCTCGCTCCGAGTGGACCGCGATCGTTGCCACGTACGCCGGCGCGGATGTCCGTCGCGCGCTTTGGCAGGTCATCAACACGCTCGTGCCGTTGGCCGCCCTGTTCTGGGCGATGTTCTACTTTCTTGATGTCGCCCCATGGGTGACGGCGCTGCTCGTGCTTCCGGGCGCGGGGTTGCTGGTGCGCACGTTCATCATCATGCACGACTGCTCACACTCCTCGTATCTGCCGTGGCCCAAGGTGAACGATGCACTGGGCTTCGTCACGGGTGTACTCACGCTGACGCCGTTCGCGCAGTGGCGTCGCGATCATGCGTTGCACCATGCGTCGTCGGGCGATCTCGATCGTCGCGGTCACGGCGATGTGCCGACGATCACGGTGAAAGAGTATCTCGCACGCGATGCGCGCGGCCGGCTGATCTATCGGCTCCTTCGGCATCCGCTGTCGCTGATGCTGGTCGGTCCGTTGCATCTCATGCTGAATCAGCGCTTCCGCGGTCGTAGCAAGGCTACGAAGACGAAGCAGTTGTACAGCGTGTGGTACACGAATCTCGGGATCGCGGCGGCGGTCGTGGCGTCGATCCTGCTGTGGGGGCCACGCGCGATTTTGCTGGTGTATCTGCCGTGCATGTACGTCGCCGCCGCTGCCGGTATCTGGCTGTTCTACGTGCAGCACCAGTTCGAAGATGCGTACTGGGAGTTGCACGAAGAGTGGGACTACGCGACCGCCGCGATCACGGGCAGCTCGCACCTACGTCTCAATCCGATCCTGCAATGGTTCACCGGCAGTATCGGTCTGCACCACGTGCACCATATCGGCCCCAAGATTCCCAACTTCCGGTTGCAGGAAGCGCACGACAACAACCCCATCTTCGAAGCCGCGCCCACGATGACGATTCGCGAGGGTATCAAGGCCCTGCGTCTGGCGTTGTACGATGAGGACTCGAAGCGGCTGGTGCGGTTCAGCGACGTGCAAGCGGCGTAACACGCGGGTGTTGCCCGCCCGGCCTCACGTCGGGAGGTTGAAGGCACGCAGGACGGCGATGGCGGCCCGCCAGCCAGACGCGACGGCGCCGTCGAGGTACCCGCCACTGACGGCGCTGGTTTCCGCTCCGGCCCACACGAGTCGTCCACTCCACGGGTCGTCAGCGCGTACGCTGTTGAACAGCGCGTCGTCGTACTCCGGATGGGCCGTGGGTGGCACGTCGTCATTCGGCCCACAGGTGAACGCGTCGCGCGTCCAGTCGTGCTCCGCGTAGCCGGTGGCGCTCAGGGCGTCGGGTCCGAACAGTCGCGCCAACTGCGCCAACACCGTCGCGCGGCGCCGTTCGAGACTGTTCTCGCGAAAGGCCCGCGCCGCCGGCGAGTGTGGCGGGGCAACGAAGCCCATCAACGCGTACCCGGCCGGCGCGTCGAGCCGCGACGGCGCGCAGGCGTCGTGAATTTCCTGCAGCGGGCCATCCCAGCTCACGGCGTACCCCGAGCGTCCGGCGTCGCGCCAGAAGGGCCGGTCGTAGGTCGCCACGCATTTCATCGCGTGCCCCATCCAGGTGACGGTGCCCCGGAGCGTGTCGACGACCGTGTCCGCGAGCGGTGGCGTGAAGGCAATGTCGCGCACGACCACGCGCGGTGGTGCGGCCACGATGACGCGCGCTGCCGCGCAGTGAACGCCGTCGCCGTTGAGCACGACGTGGTCGTCGTGCACGGTGATGGCGCGCACCGCGGCGTCGCAATGCATCGTGACCGGCGTGGGCGCGGCTTGCGACGCGCCATGCAAGGCGCGCGTGAGGGCGGACATGCCGCCGACCAGCCGGAACGAGAGAGCGGCACTCCCCGACGGGTCGAAGGACTCCGGTGGGCTTCCTTCGCCCGCCTCGTACCTCGCCAGCCCGTCGCGGTGCTGTTCAAACACGGGCAGCGCCAACTGGGCGACGAGTGCGCGAATGTGCTGTTGGTGCGGCCAGAACCAAGCGGGGCCCAGGTCGACCCACGGGGCCTCCGCCACAGGCGTCACCGCCTCGGTCAGCATGCGGCCGCCAAGGCGGGAGCGAGCTTCGAACACGGTCACGCGTTGTCCGGACGCGGCGAGGCGGCAGGCGGCCGTCAGGCCGGCCAAGCCGCCGCCCACGACGGCGACGTCGGTGTCGGTGACGGTGTCGAACGGTTTGGGTGGGTCGATGCGTCTGTCGGTCATTGGGCGGGCAAGCTACCGCGAATGGACGCGCCCCGCACGGCCGTGCAGTAGACTTGTGGCGCTGCCCCCATCTTCCAATCAGTCAGGACATGCCTATGCGCTCCGTCTCGTTCCTCGTCACCACACGCGCCGCCGCCGTGCTCGGTGCCGCGCTCCTGCTCGCCGCGTGGAGCACGTCCAGCCATGCCGCCGCGTCCAAAGCCGGCGTGACCGCGAAGGTGCTGGATGCGACCGGTCGTGAACTCGGCGTGCTGACCTTGGCCGATGCCGGCGCGGCGATCTCGGTGGACGGCACGCTGCGTGGTCTGACGCCGGGTGTGCACGGGATGCACCTCCATACCATCGCCAGTTGCGATGGCCCCGGTTTCGCCGGCGCTGGCGCGCACTGGAGCCCGACGCCCAAGCAGCATGGCCGCGCCAATCCCGCCGGTCCGCATCATGGTGACCTCATGAACCTCACGGTTGGCGAGGACAGCAGCGTGGTCGTGAAGATGTCGACGCCGGCCGGATCGCTGCGTGGCGAGAACCCGCTGCTCGACGCCGACGGGGCCGCGATCGTGATCCACGCCACGACCGACGACTACAAGACG
>CANJOX010000415.1 GCA_947475795.1 Gemmatimonadota bacterium | reverse complement strand
GGAGCGTTCCACTGTCGACGGCGATGCCCGGGCCGCGGCTGACACTCGGATTACGCTCCTCGATGGCGCCAGCGGCCTCGCTCCGCGTGGCCGTGGTGTGCACGCCGACACTCTGCCCGCCAATGAAGCAGGCCAGTCCGACCACACAGCAGCCGAGCAGCGTTTCTGCGGTCTTCATCGAGTTGCGTCAGGAGTCTGGTGACCCCTCCGCAAGGAAGGTGTGCACCGCAGTGAAGAACGCGTCGGGGGCTTCCCAGAACGGATTGTGCCCCGCCTCCGCGATCGGCAGCAGGCGCGCGCGGCGCAGATGTGCCGCCGTCTGTGCTGCTACCTGAAGCGGCAGGACGTCTGCCGCTCCATGCACGACGAGCGCTGGCGTGGGCAGGTCACGCAGGCTGTCTCGCCAGTCATAGCCTTCACGGCGTAGCCGCGCCGCCACGACCGCGCCAACGGCGCTCGTGCCAGTCGGTGGCGTCACACTGCCGGCGAACTGCTGGTCGGCGAACCACGCGGGAAAGTAGGCCTGCGTGTAGCTCGCGTGGGCGTCGAGATGGGGCAGGGTGAGGGTGGTGGTGTCGAAGGCCGCCAGCCGCGCCTGTGCCGCGCCGGAGAGTCGCGCCACGCCGGCGAGGTGCAGTGGTGGAAGCCACGCACTCGTCACGCCCACCGCATTCACCAGCACCAGTCTCCGCGTGGCCTCGAGGTCCTGCGCCGTCGCGAGCATGGCGATGCCGCCGCCCCACGAGTGCCCGAGCACATCCCACTGGGCGATGCCGAGTGCGGTGCGCAGCGCGGGCACATCGCCGGCGTCGAACTCGATGCGCGACGCCTGCATGCCGGGCGGCGACGCACTGCGGCCACGGCCGCGCTGATCGAAAAAGATGAGCTGCCGATGCGAAGCGAGTGCGGCGAGGGCCGGCCAGAGCAGCGTGTGATCGAACAGCAGACCGCCGTTGATACACAGGAGCGGCGGGACACCCGCCACGGGCGGCGTGAGGTACACGGCGAAGTCGAGTCCACGCGCGCGCACCATACGGTGCTCGAGCGACGGACGCGGTCCGAGCGATCGGCGAAAGGCGAGATAGCGATCGAGCGTGGACATCCTCACGTCCACGGCACGACCGCATCGACCAGTCGCCCGGTTTCGATGAGCTCGTGCAGCTCCTCACCGAGCGCGGTGCTGGCGTCGAGAATGGTCTGCCACCGGGTGATGCGTGCGGCTTCGCTGAAGTCGAAGAAGTCGCGCCGATCGGGAATGCGTCCACCGGGGAGCGAGGCAACAAAGGCCGGCGACGGCGCAATCAACAGCGTGCGCGCGAAGTTCGCCGCACCGGCACGACGCCACGGCAGCGACTTGTCGAACCACCCCGGCAGGACATGGTCGTAGAAGTGCGCATAGAGGACGAGGCCGGGCCCCGCACCGTAGTCGAGATCGAGATGGTAGTCGGTGACGCCACCATCCCAGTGTAGTCCCGGCGCGCCGGGAATACGCACCCCCTCCATGAGCAGCGGAATCGAACCGGAGGCGAGGAGTGCCGCACGCAGGTTCTCGTGCGTGAGCGCGCGATGCACGGTGGGCAGATCGCGCAGATGCAGAAACGGTGAGTCGTCGCCGGCCGTGTGGAAGATCGTGCGCGTCATCTGCCAGGCGAGCGAGCGGCGCGACACCATGTTGGCGGCGGCCGCGAGCGCCATCGCGGTCGCCAGCACGGGCCGGCGTTCGCTCGACGCGATGCCGCGCGACTCGGCGGTGATCACGTGTACCCGAAACGTGGGGTGCGAGAGAATCTCCTGAACGCCCTCGTCGCCGAGTAGATAATCGAGGGCGCGCATGAGCACCTCGCTCACCTCGTGCGCGTCGGGCTTGGGCGTGTACCGTTGGCGGTAGATGTATGCCTCATGACCACGGGCGAGGGCGGCCACGGCGTCCCGTTGCGCGAGACACGCCATGCGCCAGCTCCCGATCGACGAGCCGATCAGGTGCAGCGGACGGCTGCGCGGCTGCTGCAGCAGATGGCCGAAGAGATAGCGATCGAGTCCGCCAATGCCGATCCATTTGGCGCCTCCTGAGGCACCGGGCACGATGTCGATGTGGTCGGCACGAAGTCCGCCGTGTTCGCGGAGGTGGGCGAGTGCGGTCGGGCCAGCGCGGAGCGTGAGCAGGGAGGGCATTATTCGAAATCTGTCAGAGAGGCCCGTAACCCACCACAGCAACGGCAACAGTCAGAACACGGAGACCACCGATCGCACCGAACCAACACGGATAAGCAACGAGCGCTTTTCAGCTTATCTGTGTTGGTTCCGTGCCATCGGTGCCATCCGTATTCTGGCTGTTGCGTTAGCTGTTGCTTTTTTTGCTGTTGCTGTAGCGGTTTGCGCCGACTCCGCCGCGAGGCGCCGCACGGCCACCTTGCCAGTGGATCGCTTCGTACCCACGGATTGCGTCTCCTGACCCAATGGCCCGCACGTGTATTCCGACGTTGCCGACCGACAGGTGAACGGGTCGAGCTCGCGCCGCGAGGTGGTGGGCACATCGAACGAAATCGTGCCGTTGGTCGCGAGGGAACCGTCGGCGACCGCGAGTCGAAGGTGCACCGACCGACAGCTGAGTTGAAGCTCGAGGTCGTTCACCCACTGCCGACTCTCGCACTCGAACGCACCGGCGGGTGAGCTCCAGGGAAGGACAAAGGCGCGACCGGTGGAGTCGACCATGCATCGATGACTGAACGCTACGTAATCACCGTCGGCTCGGCACGCCCCGTGCGCTCCACCAGCTCGCTCATCGCCAGCGCGGCCGCCACCAGATCGGCCAGCGCCACGCCGGTGTCCATGCCAAGCCGCGTGGCGTCCGTTTCGCGCGACTCGATGTACAGACGGATGGTGGCCCCTTCGGTACCCGTGCCCGACAGGCGGAACACGATGCGGGCACCGTCGTCGAAGAGCACGCGGATGCCCTGATTCGCGCTCACGCTGCCGTCGATGGGATCGGTGTACGCGAAATCATCGGCGCTGCGTACGCGACGCGACGCGAGCATGGTGCCGGGCAACATGGCGAACTGCGCGCGCAGATGCGCCATCACGCCATTGGCGGCTTCGGTGGGCACGCCTTCGTAGTCATACCGCGTGTAGTAATTGCGTCCGAAACGGGCCCAGTGTTCGCGCACGATCGCTTCCACCGACTCGCCACGTTCGGCCACGATGTTGAGCCAGAACAGCACCGCCCACAGGCCGTCTTTCTCGCGCACATGGTCGGAGCCGGTACCGAAGCTTTCCTCGCCGCACAGCGTAATGCGCCCCGCATCGAGCAGATTGCCGAAGAACTTCCAGCCGGTCGGTGTCTCGAAACAGGGAATGCCCAGCGACTCTGCCACGGCGTCGACCGCGGCGCTCGTCGGCATCGAGCGCGCGACGCCGCTCAGTCCACGCGCGTAACCCGGCACCAGCGTGGCGTTCGCCGCCAGCACCGCGAGTGAATCCGAAGGCGTCACGAAGAAGCGCTGCCCCAGAATCATGTTGCGGTCACCGTCGCCGTCGGACGCCGCCCCGAAGTCAGGGGCCGTGTCGCCGAACAGTTCTTCGACCAGGTCGTGCGCGTAGGTGAGATTCGGATCGGGATGGCCGCCGCCGAAGTCGG
>CANJOX010000414.1 GCA_947475795.1 Gemmatimonadota bacterium | reverse complement strand
CTGCAGTTCGGCAACGAACTGCTGAACAACGCCAATGACCGCGGCCTGTTCGGGAATGACAACGCAGGCAACTCGATCGCCTACACGCTCACCAAGATCCCGAGCTTCCTCGATCTGCGGCGCAACGCCGACGGGTCGTGGCCGGTGAATCAGTTCTATCCGTCCAATCCGCTGCAGACGATCGATCAGTTCAAGAACGGCGAGGACGTGTGGCGCAACATCACCACCTCCCGCCTCACCGCCGATCTGCTCACGGGCGAGACGCACACGCTCCAGTTCATCGCGTACGGCGGCGTGGACCTGCTCAACCAGTCCAACCTGATCTACTCGCCGCCGACGCTGCAGTTCGAGCCGGTGGACGGCCTGCCGGGCACCTCGGCGAATTCCAAGAGCACCAACCTGCAGCGCAATCTCAATCTGAACCTCGTGCACGGCTGGACGCCGCGGTCGTCGCTGCGCATCACGTCGCAGCTCGGCACGCAGTTCGAGCAGCGCTCGCTCAATCAGACGCGCGCCTCGGCGCAGAACCTGCTGGGCGGCCTCGAGGTGGTGACCTCCGGCACCGTGCGCGACGTCGATGAGTCGCGGCTCGCGGTCGAGGACTTCGGTGTGTTCGCGCAGACGGAAATGCTCTGGCGCGAGAAGCTCCTGCTCACCGCCGGCGCCCGCGCCGACCGCAGCAGCAACAACGGCGATCCGGCCGCGTTCTACCTCTTCCCCAAGGCCGCCACGTCGTACCGCTTTGCCGATGTCCTCCCCGGCATCGTGGACGAAGCCAAGGTGCGTCTGGCCTACGGCGAAACGGGCAACCAGCCGCTGTACGGGCAGAAGTTCACCAACCTCGATCTGTCGAGCGTAGGCGGCCTGGGCGCTTTCCGCGTGGGTAGCGTGCGCGCCTCGTCCGACCTGCGCCCGGAGCGGCAGCGTGAATTCGAAGGCGGCGTCGACCTGAACGTGCTGCGCAACCGCGGCACCTTCTCGGTGACGGGCTTCCGCCGCAACATCTCCGACCTGCTCATCACGCGCACGCTCGCCCCCACCTCGGGCTTCAGCAGCGAAACGTCGAACGGCGCCGAGATGCAGGTGACGGGCGCGGAAGTGTCCATCAACGCCTTCCCGATCCAGACGCCGACGTGGGGCTGGAACGCGCGCCTCAACTGGGGCACCAGCCGCTCCAAGGTCACGAGCCTGCCGGTCGCCCCGTTCCTGCTCGGCACGTTGCAGACGGGCGCCGTGCGCATCGAACAGGGCAAGTCGGCCACGCAGATCTACGGCAACGACACCCTGCCGCAGGCCGGTGGCCGCGTGGTGGTGCCGGTGCTCATGGGCGACGGCAACCCGCTGTGGAGCGCGGGGCTCAGCAACGAAGTGCGCTTCAAGAGCCTGTCGCTGTATGCCCTGCTCGATCAGCAGAAGGGCGGCATGCTCGCCAACGGCACGTGGCGCCATTACGATCTCGGCCAGAACTCGCGCGACTACACCGAGTTGGATGCCCTCGGCCGCAAGCTGGGCGAAGTGCGGCGCACGAACTATCTGCAGGTCACGCGCATTTTCTATCAGGACGCGTCGTACGTGAAGCTGCGCGAAGTCACCCTCACGTGGGACATCCCGCAGAAGTGGGTCTCCAAGACGTGGGCGGGCGCCAGCGGCGCGAAGCTGTCGCTGAGCGGACGGAATCTCTATTGGTGGACCAAGTTCCGCGGCGGTGACCCGGAGGCGCAGAACTTCGGCGCGGGCGGTGTGCCCGATGCCATTCAGCGCAACCGCGAACTCGCGGCCTATCCGGCCAGCCGCAGCTACTGGCTCAACTTCAGCCTGGACTTCTGACCATGACCACTTCCCGTCATCGCCAGGCGCGCACTCTGCTGCTCCTCGCCGCCTGTGCCAGCGCGGTTGCCTGCAGTGCAGCCGACATCGCGAACTTCAACAGCCCGAATACCTCGCAGCTCGAAGACGCCCCCAACGCCGCCACGGTGAACACCACGGTGGCCGGTGTCATCGCCGGCTCCCGCGCCGGCGCGGGCACCTGGGCCAGCACGCTCGGCATCTTCGGCCGTGAAATCATGAACCTCGACGGCGCCGAGCCGCGCAACGTGCTGGCGCTGCTCATCGGACCGCTGGAGCCGGGCGGCTTCGGCACCGACGCCGGCTGGACGAACAGCTACCGCAACCTGCGGACGGCGACCACGCTCCTGAGCGTCGTGGACAACGTGCCCGACTACACTGCCGCACAGAAGAGCGCCGTGAAGGGCTTCGTGAAGACGTTCATGGCACTGGAGTACATGAACCAGCTGCGCGTGCGGGACACCTTCGGGCTCGTGTTCGACGTGCCGAAGAATCCCGCCGAGCAAGGGGCGTTCATCACGCGCGACGAAGCGTACACGAAAACGGCGGCACTGTTCGACGAGGCGCTCACGGACCTCAACGCGGGGGGGACCACCTTTCCATTCGCGCTGACCACCGGCTTCACGGGCTTCGCCACGCCGGCCACCTTCGTGCGGGTGAACCGCGGTCTGAAGGCACGCCTTGAGACGTACCGGGGACGCTGGGCTGATGTCCTCACGGCGCTGAACGGCTCGTTCATCAGCACCGCCGCCGGCACGGCCGCCACGTTCAACACCGGCGTGTTCCACGTGTACAGCACCGCCTCCGGCGATGCGACCAATCCGCTTTTCGATCCCGCGCCGCGCGCGATCGTGGCGGTGCCGGAGTTCCTCACGGACGCACGGCTGCGCACCGATGGGACGCGCGACCTGCGGGCCACCTCGAAGGCCGTCGTGGGCACCGTGACGCTGGCCACGCAGGGCATCAGCTCGAACGTGCGCCCGGTGGTGTACCCCACCAACGTCTCGTCCATTCCACTGATCCGGAACGAAGAGCTTATCCTGATGCGCGCGGAAGCGAACATCGGGCTCGGCAACCGGGCCGCCGCGATCGCCGACCTCAACTTCGTGCGCACGAACGCCGGTGGGCTGCCGGCACTGGCCGCTGACTTCAGCGGCGATCTGGTGACCGAGCTGCTGTACGACCGCCGCTACTCGTTGTTCTTCGAGTACGGCCACCGCTGGGTGGACGCGCGCCGCTACAATCGCCTCGGTGAGCTCAAGCGTCAGCTCGCGTCGCATCGCGTGTTCCCGCTCGTGCCGATCCCGGTCGACGAGTGCAACCAGCGCCTCGCCGCGACGCCGCGCGGCTGCGTGAACGTGCTGGGCAACTAGCGACGGGCCGCGGCTGGCGAGCATCGCCGCCCGGCACCATCAGTGACCGCGGGGGTAGGGAGCGATCGGCAGGACGCCGACCGCACCCTGCCCCCGTTGTTCACCACCACCCGGAGCAACGCCAATGCGTTCCCCGATGACGCCTCGCTTGTTGTCGCAATGGATGCCGACTGTCTGTCTCTCGGCCGTCTGCCTCGCGGCCGTCGCGCTGGCCGCCTGCCGTGACACCCCCAGCGAAACCACACCCATCATGAACGGGCGCTCGCAGCCGCTGCGCGTGGGTGAGGCGGCCGGCCCGATCAACGGAAGCGCGTTCGGCCTTACACTGCTGGCTGTCCTTGAAGATGCCCGCTGCCCGCGCCAAGTCGTGTGTATTTCGGCCGGGACGGCCGACATCAGCCTCGGCTATCGCGTCGG
>CANJOX010000413.1 GCA_947475795.1 Gemmatimonadota bacterium | reverse complement strand
GGAGCGCCATGAACAGCCCCTCGGTGGCGCCCCGTCCGGCGGCGTCGATCAGGTTCACATCGGCGCTGCGCTCCGACTCCACCGGCAGCCCCTGCGACGTCTCGGCCGCCTCGGTTTCCGGATACAACAGCTTCGCCACCGCCAGCGCCGCCGGTGCCGACATGAACGACGCCGACACCAGATGCCCGCCGATGTCCGGGAAGAACGGCGACAGCAGCCCCACGTACGCCACCAGCAGCCCGCCGCTGATCGACGCGAGCCCGGCCACCATGAGCGCAAACACCTCCGACCGCGTCATGCGCTCGAGATACGGGCGCACCAGCAGCGGCGTCTCCATGAGCCCCACGAAAATCCCGCCGGCGGTGGCCAGCGACTCGGCCCCCGAGGTGCCCATCGTGCGCTGCATCACCCACGCGATGCCGTGCACCACCCGCTGCATGATCCGCAGGTGATACAGCGCCGCCATCAGCGACGAGAAAAAGATGATCGTGGGGAGCACGTGAAAGGCGAAGTACGCCCCCGTGCGCGCCACCTGCGTGCCTGTGCCCGACAGCGGTCCGTTGGTGCCGGCCACGCCGGTCCCCACCGGGATGTTATTGAACACCAGATCGCCGAACAGAAAGCGGGCGCCCACGTCGGAAAAGCGCATGATGCCAAGCAGTGCGTCGTTCACGGCGCTGAAGAACGACGCCCCCGCCGGCGTGAGCAGCACGAGCACACCGAACAGCATTTGCAGCCCCACGCCCCACGCCACCACCCGCCACGTGACGGCGCGGCGGTTCCGGCTCAGCGCCCAACAGAGCGCGACCAGCAGCAGGAGCCCCAGCAGGGAGCGAAGGCGGAGCAGCGGCATCGGCGGCGGGCAGGAGACGGGAGACGCACACGGGAGTGATCGCGACCGAGACCGCGAACGCGACCGCGACAATTTGTGTCCCTGCCTTCGCTGACGCGAGCACGCGCCGAACGGTATGTTGGCCCGATCGATACCCGCGTGTGTCCCCCACCGAGAAAGCCCCATGCGTTCCGTCCGCCGACTCGCCGTCCATCCCCTCGCGGCCCTCCTGCTGAGCGCGGGTGCCCTTAGTGCGGTTGCCCTCACTGGTTGTGCCAGTACACGCGGCACATCCCCGTCGTCGCCAGCGGCCGGTACGCGTTCCGTCACAGCCATCACGCTGTGGCAAAGCGGCGCCTCGGCCTTCGGCATGTTCGTCCCCAGCGAGCGGGCACCGGCGCCCGGCAGCAACCGGCTGCCGCCGGTCTACACAGCCGAGGGCGCGCAGGCGCTCGCCGAGAATCCGCTGCTCGACTATCTGTTTCTCAACCTCGAAGGCGCGTACGACGCCGACGCCGTGCGCGCGCTGGTGGCCGGCATCGCGCGCAGCAGCACGGCGCGGCGCCCCACGCTGCTGGTGCGCATTCCCACCATCGAAGCCGCCGGCGAGGCCGACACCCGGGCGCGCGTGAAGGAAGTCCTCGCGCTCGGCGCTGATGGCGTCGTGATCCCGCACGTCCGCACCGTGGCCGAAGCGCGCACGGCCGCCGCGTTCTTCACGGAGGCCGGGGCGAACGTCTGGTCACCGGCCAACCCGCGGGGCACGGTGGTGGCGATGCTGATGGTGGAGGACGCGGGGGCGATCGCGGTGGCGGCCGACATCGCCGCGCTTCCCGGGTACAGCCTGCTCTCGTGCGGCATCGGCAGCCTCACCCGCGACATGGGTGGGAACGCCGCCGGTGCCGAGGCAGCCTGCCAGCGCGTGCGCGATCTGGGTGCGAAAGCGGGCATGCCGAGCATGATGACCGCGACCGCGGGGAGCATCACCGACCGCATCGCCAAAGGCTATCGTGGGCTGCTGCTGTCGGGCACGGCGGAACAGGCGTCGGCGATCATCCGGACCGGACGCGCGGCTACAGCGCCGCGCTAAGATAGAAATCGGTGCGCCACTGCTTGAGCGGATACAGGCCGCGCGAGAAGTCCACGCGGATCAGCCCGTCCAGTGCGCTCAGGCCAATGCCCGCGCCGCGCTGCGGCTGCACGGCGCCGAAGGTGCCGCGGCGCCCCGCCCAGCCGATGTCGTAGAAGCCTACGGGGCGGACGATCCCCTGGCGCGTGCCCACCTCGGCGCGCGCCAGCCAGAAGGCGTCACCGTCCTGCGTGCCCGCGATCTGGCCGCGCACCGTCCGCACGCCGCCCACGAACCAGCCGCGCTGCCGTGGCAGATCGCCCACGGCACTCCCGATCGCCCCGGTCAGCGACGCGGCGAACCGACTCACGGGCCGCGACACGGTGCCTTCCACCGCCGCCCGCGCGTACTGAAAGGTGCCGGTGCCCGCTTCTGCGCTGACCACCGCCGTCGCGCGCAGTCCACGCGGCTGCTCCAACAACACCCGCGTCCAGGTGCCGGCCACGCCGGTCACCGACACGTTCTCGGCCTCGATGTTGCGGCGGAACCGACGGTCGGCGATCAGCTTCGCCAGCGAGAAGGTGTTGACCACATTGGTGTCGCCGGCCGTCCACTGCCGCTCGATGAAGAGGCGGTACTCGAGCGACCCATGTCGTCCCGTGCGACGTTCGCCGAGTTCAGCGCCGAACGTACGGTAGTAGAAGCCTTCGTCGCGGCCGTACACGAACGCCGGTAACGACGCGCCCAGCGACAGCCCGCCGGCCCACTCCGGGTTGGTGGCGGCGAGCCGGTGGAACAGTGTGGCCGTCACGGTGCGCGCGCCGTTCGTGCGCGCCAGGCTCAGTTCACCGTTCGCGTGCCGGTCGGCATGGCCAATGCGCCCCACCGCGTTGAGCGAGTACCCTGCGCCCAGCACCTGCGACACGTTCACACCGGCCGAAACGCCCTCCACGCGGTTGTAGCGCAGCAAGTCGGAGCCGAGTCGCACTTTCGGCATCTGCGGCATCCAGCCGGGCTGCAACGACAGGTCGAGGGCGGCCAGCAGTTCGTCGCGCGCCCGCCCGTCGAACACCGCATCGTCCGTGGCTCTCGCCGGCGGCAGCGCCGGCGAGGTCGCGAGCGACGCCGCATCGCACGGCATATCGTACGCCACGCGCAACGCCCCTTCATAGCGCGACTCCACCCGCGTGTACGTGGAATCCTGCGCGCACAGCCGACGCCGGAGGCGCTCAGTGGCCGACAGCTTCACCGTATCGACCGTGGCGTTGCCGGTACCGCCCTGCACGGCGCCGCCGCCGATACTGATGGTGACGTTACCACTCCCCACCAGCACCGTGGTGTCACTGCGCGTCCCGGCGCCGGAGAGACGCGCCGCCGGGATCGCCACCAACGAGAAGTCACCATTCACCTCGTCGTACGTGAACTTCTCATCGATGCTGAATGGCGTACGGATGAAGCCGATCTGCGCCGACGCCGTGGCACTGTTGGCGCGCGGCAACCAGAACGTGCCCTGATACAAGCCGTACTCCACGGTGATCGCATCGAGCTTCGCCTTGGCGGGACGGAACGTCGCTTGCACCCACGCCGGTGGCCCATCGTCGGCCCCGGTACCGCTGGCCCGCGCCTGCACCGACGGTGCGCGCAGGATCGAATCCTTGACGTACAGATCACGCGGCATACGCACCCGGGCAATCGAATCACGCAAACGGTCCGCCTCGCGGCTCACCTTGGTGTCGG
>CANJOX010000412.1 GCA_947475795.1 Gemmatimonadota bacterium | reverse complement strand
GCGGTAGGAGTCGAACCTACAACCGCTCGATTAACAGTCGAGTGCTCTGCCATTGAGCTACACCCCATCGGAGGCACACCATCCCCCAACGACCACACTGACCACAGCAATTCTAATCGCGTTGACCGCCTGCGCCAGCGTCACCACGCACGCCGACACAGATCGCGCACACCATTCGGATTGTCCATGCCCAGACCGGGGGTCGAACCCGGAAACCCTTGCGAGTGGGGGATTTTGAGTCCCCTGCGTCTGCCAGTTCCGCCATCTGGGCCACGATCCACCGCGACCACATCGCGGCGGAAGAACAAGTGTACACGAACGACGAAGGCGACGCCACGGGGCGCCGCCTTCGTCGTTCGTGTGGGAGCGACGGCGCCGATCCGGCGGCCGCGCACCCGCCGCGCTCACCCCGCCGGCGGGACGTCGCCACGACGTCGCATCCCGCGGCCCTCGGTCCCGGGCGCGGCGGAGTCCACTCCCCCCATCCGTCGTCGCTGCAGTTCCTGCATCCCCCGCCGCAATTCGTCCTGCAGTCCGAAATAGCGCGCGCGCTGCACCGGAGTGAGAAACTTCGCCAACTCCCGTTGCTCCGATTCGAGCAGTTCGAGCTTGCGGCGCTCCAGCCGCGGTATCTGATCGAGCAGATCGGCCACTTTGGTCTCGTCGGCCCGGTCTCTCGCAACGAGTTCGCGACGGAGCGCCATCCGGGTGGTCAGTTCATCCCGCCGCAGCGCGCGCCGGGCCTCCTCGGTGCGCGACGCGACATCGCGGAGTTTCAGATGTTGCTCGTCCGTCAATCGCAAACGTTGCTTGACGATGGCATCGACCCGCTCGTGAAAGCGCCGCTCGAGCGCCTCCCGCTCGCGTTCGATCCGGCGCGCGTCCCCCCGCACGTCCCCGACACGCGGCGGCCCGCCCTGCGCACCGCTGACCAACGGCAGTCCACCCAGCAGTGCCCAACCAAGGACCAGCAGCGGGCGATAGTTCATCGGCGTCATCGCGACGTACCTCCTGGCGTGGAAATCACAGGGAGCGTCGGCAGGGGTTCGGTCGAACTCGCGCCATCCCACTGCTCGAGACGATCCAGCATGCGCTGCAGTTCCGCCGCCGAATAGTCGCCAAGATCGCCGTACGACACCGAGACCCGTCCGCCCGGCACCCCGGCAACGGCCGGAGCACGGGACGCCACACTCTCCGGCAGCGACACCCGTGCAACCGACGGCTGCGGCGCGCGCGCCAACGCACTCTCGGCAACCTCGGCGAGCTGTGCCGCACCGGACCGACCGGCCACGATATTCCCGGGCAGTCGGCGGGTGACCACCAGCGAGGCCCCACCAACCACCATCACGCCGAGGGCGGCGGCCACCTGCCATACCGACGCCGACCACCGGCTCGGCCGCCTCACCGCGACTGGCGTCCGCTCACGATGCAGCGTCAACACCGGCTTCGGCAGGGCGGCCACGATTCGCGCCACATCGATCGTGACATGAGGGGGCGCCGGCAGCGCACGGGCGCGCCGGAGGAGCTCGGCGTCTTCCCGGCACGGGACGCAGGTCCGCAGGTGCGCTGTGACGGCGGCGGACTCCACGTCGCTCAGCGTGGCCGCCACCAGATCGGGCAACAGGTCCTGATACTCGGGGCTTCGGCACTCAGTCATGGAGAAACTCCTTCACGGCACGCATCGCGTTGTGGTAGTGCACCCGCGCAGACCCCTCGGTGCTGTCGAGAATCTCCGCAATCTCCTTGTAGCTTCGCCCTTCCTGCACGCGCAACATGAACACCTCCCGCTGCAGCCGTGTCAGCCTCCCCATCGCCGTCGCGAGCCGCCGGGCAGCCTCGTCAGCCACCAGCGCGTCCAATGCGTCGTATCCTGATACCGCATGCGTATCGTCGATATCGACGGTCCGTCCCTGCCGGGCACTCGACCGGCGGCGGTCGATCACCAGCCGTCGTTCGATCGTGAAGAGCCAAGTCCGCAGCGAGCTGTCCGACCGGAAGGACGACAAGGCCGCGAAGGCGCGTACGAACGTGTCCTGCACGAGTTCTTCCACGTCGTCCTCGACTCCGAGCCGTCCGGCAAAACGCGCCAACGCCCCCGCGTGCCGTTCCACGATTGCCGTGGCGGCCCGTTCGTCACCCGCCTTCCACCGGTCAATGAGGGCGCCGTCAAGCGCCGCATCATCCTGCTGTTCGGCACGGATCATACGCTCCGCTCCGTTGGACGCGATCCCGCGATTATTGTTAACGGGCGACCCGGGGAGCGCGCCGTGGGACACCAGCCGACCGGCACGGCCCCGCGGCGGGCCGAGGGCGAGAGTCGTCTCACGAGCGCTGGAGATAAGGCGTGCACATTCCGGACATCATCGCGCATCGCGGCGCTTCGCGCGAGTGCCGCGAGAACACACTGGCGGCGTTTGCGCTGGCCATCGAGCAGGGCGCCGACGGCATCGAACTCGACGTCCACGGATCGGCGGACGGCCATCTGGTCGTCCACCACGATCCGATGGTCCGCCCCACGGCGGGCGAAGGCGTCCACGCGCGCCCCATCCGTGAGATGACGATCGAGGAGCTTCGCCTGGTGCGGCTCGAGGGCGGGCACCCCCTACCGTTCCTGACGGACGTCTTCGATCTGGTGGCCGGGCGGGTCACGGTGTACGTGGAGGTCAAAGCCCCCGGCGTGGAGCACGCCGTCGCGGCACTGCTGGACCGGTATCCGGACACGCGTGCGGCGGTGCACGCGTTCGACCATCGTATTCCGGTCCAGGTTCGCGCCGTGCGCCCGGGTACGCCGATCGGGGTGCTCTCCGACCTGTACCCCGTCGATCTCGCCGCCCTGCTCCGCCCGGCGGCGCCCACGGCGCTGTGGCAACATGCGCCGCTCATCGACGAGGCGCTGGTGCGCGCCGCACACGCCGACGGGATCCGGGTGATTGCGTGGACCGAGAACGATCCCGCGCACGCACGCATGCTGGCCTCATGGGGCGTGGACGGCCTCTGCACGGACGTTCCGGCCGAGCTACGAGCGGCATTCACCCACGGGTGAACGCCGGGTCCATCGCGTGTGACCCGAGGAATTAGCCGCGCGGGTCAGCCGATGAATCGGCCGATGGCTCCGGTGCGCTCGTTGCCGGCGTCGGCGCGCCGGTCTCGTGCATGGTACGCGCGGCGGCGAGTTCGGCCTCGAGTCGGCGCGCGTCTGCCTCCTGTGCGCGCAGTGTCGTGATGAGCCGCTCGCGCACATCGGTGGCCAACTCCCCGCCGGCATCGACCGCACGAAACACCGCATAGCCCAGCGCTTCGGCCGCCTTGTCGGCCTGTTCGCGCGCACGATAGGCGTCGAGCCGCAACTTCCCCTCGTCGAACACGTCCTGCGCGGCCTTGCCGGCCTTGTCGATTCCCTGCTTGACCTTGTTCCAGAGCGCCATGAGGACATCCTCCGCTGCGAGTGAGTGACTACCGGGAGACTACGTGGGCTGCGCGCCGGAAGTTGCGTTCCGGAACGCACGAAGCCCCCGCGTTGGGCGGGGGCTTCGGGGACCACACGTGCTGCGCAATCAGGCTTCGACCGTCTCTTCGCTCGTGATTTCGACGAACTCGACCGGGAGGACACTGATTTTGTACTTCTTCTTGTTGTGGTGCT
>CANJOX010000411.1 GCA_947475795.1 Gemmatimonadota bacterium | reverse complement strand
GGGTCGCTGGTGAGCAGCGTGGGGCGATCGGCGCGCTCGGGCAGCTGACTGCGCGCGGCATCGAGCCGTTCGCGCACCGACAGCACGGTGGCGCGCATGTCGGTGCCCCACTCGAACCGCGCCGTGGTGGTCACTTCATTGTTGCGACTCACACTGCGCAACTCGGTCAGCCCCGGCGTGGCCCCGATCGCTTCTTCGATCGGCTCGGCTACAAAGCGCGAGACTTCGGGTGCGGCGGCGCCGGAGTACGTGGTGCGAATGGTGAGCACCGGCAGCGACACATCGGGCAGCAGCGAGACCGGCAACCGGCTCAGGGAAACCGAGCCGAGTAGTACCACGGCCAGAATGGCGGAGAGCGTCGCGACGGGGCGACGCACCGCATAGGCGGCGAGACTCACGCGCCGCCCTCCCTAGCGCTTGAGTTTGGGCGCGCGGTCGCTCGGCGCAGCGGCACCAGCCGCTTCGCGCGGCGCACCTTCGCGCGGCGCGGTCACCCGCACCGGCGCATCGTGCGTAAGCGTAAGGTGGCCTTCGGTGATGATCTGATCGCCCGGATTCACCGGGATCTGTCCGGTGGTGGAATCGGGGAGCACTTCGGTATCCACGCCATTCGTACGACCGGGCACGATGTAGGTCCACTGCGCACGGCCGTCTTTCACCATGAACACCAATGGTCGTCCATCGCGCTCGATCACGGCGCGCGACGGCACCATGCGGCGTCCCGGCAATCGCGTGGCCTCGAGTTGCACGTCGGCATACATGCCGGGGCGCAGCGTGCCGTCGCCCTGCACGCGCACGATGGCGCGGCCGGCGCGCGTGACCGAGTCCACCAGCGGCAACAGTGCATCCACGCGACCGCGCAGCAAGCGACCGGGCGCGCCGGCACTGCTGATACTCGCTTCACCACCCACGCGCACCAACGGCAAGTCGTGTTCGAGCACCTGCGCTTCGATGCGCAGGTTGCGCGTGTCCACCACCGTAAGCAGCGCCTGCCCCGCACTGACCTTCTCGCCGGCCGAGATCTCGATGGCGTCGACCGTGCCGTTCACGGGGCTCCGGATCGTGGCACGATCCTGTTCGTACTTGGCGCGCTCGAGACGCAATCGCGCGCCTATCAGGCCGGCCTTGTTCATGAGTGCCTTGCGCTGCTCGGTCGTGGGGCCGCGACCGGTTACCACCGACTCCGGCACAAAGCTTTCGAGAAAGCGCTGCTCGGCTTCGTCTGTGCTGGCCTGCGCATCGCGCACCGAGAGATCGAACGGATACCCATCGAGACGGGCCAGTACCTGCCCCTTGGATACCGCTTGCCCGGGCCGTACCACGAGTTGCGCCACCGTGCCCGCTACCTCCGCGCGCAGCTTCACCGCCGCATCGGAGCGGATCTGTCCCGTGGTCGTCACCCGCAGCACCAGATCGCCGTCGCGTGCTTCCTCGGCCATCACCGGTAGCGCAAGTGCGGGCCGACCAGCTTCCTCGGCCGCTTCCTGCGCCGCGGTGGCGGTGGCGCTGGCAGAATCGGTGGAAGCGGCTGCGTCGCCCTTGTTGCAGGCGACGAGCGCGAGCAGCAGTGGCGCGACCACCAGCAGGCTGACAGCGGGGCGAACGGCGGGGCGACGACGGAAAGGAGTTTGCATTGGGATCGTCAGTAGCGAAGCCGGTGCACGCGGGGGCGCGACGCCGGGCGATGGCACGCAATTGGTGTCGTCCCGACGGTGAAAGGTTGCCGTCCGGTGAGTCGGGCCAAATATGGAGCGTCGGGCAGGATCGAGCGATGTCGAAAGTACGCGTCGAGGATCATGCGAGCGCGGGCCACGCCGGCGGTGCATGCACGCGGTTCAAGGGGTCAGAGTCGTTGAACGCCCTTTCACTCCTACTGACCACGTCTCGGCAAACTTCCACAGGCGCGTTCATCGACCGTCCGCAGCTTCACGACCAGATAGATCAGCGGTGCATCGCCAAGACTCGTGATCACGTGCCCGGTTCCCGCGGGAATGCGCATGACATCCCCGGGGGCAAGCGTCTCCTCACTCGCCTGCACGAGCGATGCGGCACGCCATTCCCACGTCGCGTACTTGGCAAGGCCTTTGAACTTTCGACTGGTACGCGCGATGCCGATGCCGCTTTGCACGAGCAGCAAGTCATCCCACGCGCAGTGCATTTCGACCTTACTCGGACCAGTACGACGATTCAGGATGTACTGCGCATTTCCGTCATAACTCAACCGAAATGCAGCCCCGTTGGCATCGTTGAGCGTGGTTTGCTGGGCCGCGCGGGTGATATCGACCGCGCTGATCTTGTCCACGCGTTGTGCCTGCGCACGCCCTCCTGCGAGGGCAAGCAGCGCACCACCTCCGGTACACAGCCGGCGGCGCTGCCGAGCGTTCAACACCGCGCCGCCCCAATCACCCACCGCACGATCCACGTACCCACCGCGTCGTTCCCGGCGTGCTGCACCAGCGCCGTGAGCGTATCCCCGTGCATCGCGTACCGCGCCGGGATCTCCGCCGACACGGGCAGCTGCAGCTCTCGGCAGCTGCGCCGCGAGCGCCAATCCACCACCTGCACGTGCGCTGGACCCGTGAACGTGCCATTCGCCATCGTGGGATCATACGTCACCATCGCCGACCGATCGCCGGAGATCATCCCCACCAGCATCGGAAACGACCACTTATACGCCAACGCGGGCGCCTTCGACGGATCGCGCAGCAGCTCGAGCATCACATCCGGTCGCGCGCCACGCCGCGTGGCCACCGCTACGGCCACCGAGTCGATCTGCTTCGACGCCAAGTGCCATCGATACATCGTGCCCGACGCCTCGAACACGCCCACCACGGTACTGTCATCGCGCGCGACCTCTACACTGCCGAACGCCTGCGCGATGGGCGGGTTCTCGGTATAGATACGCGGCACCGTGCCCCCTCGCCTCGGTGCCGCCACCGTATTGGTGAGCAGCGCGTAGGCCGTTCCGCTGTCGGCCATCAACGCGCCAACCACTAGCCCATCGTGCCAGCCGCGAATCGCGGTGCTGGGCCACCCCATCGCTACCGACCCGCGCGGCTGCATCGACGCGCGGTCGAACAGCTCCGCGCTCCGTTTCCCGGCATCCTGCACCGCCAGCACGCTGTCGCCAATCAGGGCGAGCGAAGTCGGCCGCATCACCTCGCCGGGGCCGCCGCCGCTGCGCGTGATGGGCACGAGCCCCGTGCCGTCTCGCTCCACCCGCAGTACGCGCTTCGTCGACGCATCGGCGATATACACCCGCCCCGCCGCATCGACCGCGATCGCGTTGGGCTTCCCCACGAATACGCTGTCGGTTTCGCCCACCGCCACGCTGTCGATGACCGTGATCGACGTGACGCCGTCGTCGGCCGCACGATCGACCGCTGCGCCTCCGCAGGCCACCAGCATAGCGCTCGGCAGTGCGCGCATCATCAGTCGAACGTGGTTCATGGATGACTCCAAATGGAGGACTAAAGGAATTCGTCGCACTGTCCAGAGAGTAGCACCGAAATCCGAAGGGCGCTCTCCACCTTCGTTTCCGGGGCCCCCGGTTGCCGGTAGGGGCTACGCTACTCCGATGCGCCCAGGCAGCCCCTCGATCCGGAGCCCATACGTCAATGCTTCCTTGCCCCAGTCGTCCCC
>CANJOX010000410.1 GCA_947475795.1 Gemmatimonadota bacterium | reverse complement strand
TTCGGCAATATGGGCGAAGACTCCGGCACCGGTGTCGCGTTCACGCGCGATCCGTCCACCGGCGAGCGTCGCTTCTACGGCGAGTTTCTCGTCAATGCGCAGGGCGAAGATGTGGTCGCCGGCATCCGCACGCCGCTCCACATCGACGACATGGCGACGATGCTTCCCGGGGCGTACACCGCGCTGATGGCCACGCAGGATCGCCTCGAGCAGCACTTCCGCGACATGCAGGACATCGAGTTCACCGTCGAGCGCGGCACGCTCTACCTGCTGCAGACGCGCACCGGCAAGCGTACGACGGCCGCGGCCCTGCGGATCGCCCTCGATATGGTGGATGAAGGCTTGATCACGCAGCGGGAAGCCGTGCTGCGCATGCAGCCGAACCAGCTCGATCAACTGCTCCATCCGGTGATCAGTGCGAACGTGCGCGCGGAGGCCCTCGCGGTCGGGTTGCCGGCCAGCCCCGGTGCGGCCAGCGGCATCGTGGTGTTCGACCCCGATGTCGCGGAGCGGCGCCACGCTGCCGGTGAGCAGGTAATCCTCGTGCGCGAAGAAACGACGCCTGAGGACTTCCATGGCATCGTCGCGGCGCGCGCGGTTCTGACGGCCCGCGGCGGGATGACGAGCCATGCGGCGGTCGTGGCGCGCGGCATGGGAAAGTGCGCCATCGTGGGGTGCACGGCGCTCGAGATCGCGCACGAGCAGCGATCGATGCGCATCGGCGAGCAGGTGATCAGCGAAGGCGATTGGATCACGCTCGACGGTGGCACCGGCCGCGTCTTCGCGGGAGATCTGCCGACACAGCCCAGCGAAGTCATGCGCGTCAACAACGGCACCCTCTCGGCGGCAGACGCGCCGACGTATCAGGGATTTGCCAAGCTGATGGGCTGGGCCGACGAAGACCGTCGGTTGCGTGTGCGTGCGAACGCCGATACCCCGCGTGACGCGCGGGTGGCGCGGAACTTCGGCGCCGAAGGCATCGGGTTGTGCCGCACGGAGCACATGTTCTTCGAAGGCGAGCGCATCACCGCGATGCGTGAGATGATTGTCGCTCGCGACCTGAGTGGACGTCGCCGCGCGCTGGAGAAACTGTTGCCCATGCAGCGTGCCGATTTCGAGGGCATCTTCCAGGCGATGGACGGCTTTCCCGTGACCATCAGACTCCTCGATCCGCCGCTCCACGAGTTTCTCCCCCATGGTGGTGAGGAATCGACGATGCTCGCGCACTCGCTGGGCCTCTCCCGCCCCGAGCTGGCCCGTATCGTGGCGGCGCTTCACGAGACGAATCCGATGCTCGGGCATCGCGGGTGCCGCTTGGGCATCGTGTATCCCGAAATCACCGAAATGCAGGCACGTGCCATCTTCGAGGCGGCGGTGCGCGCGCACCGCCGTGGCATCGACGTACAACCGGAAATCATGATCCCGCTGGTCTCCGACGTCACCGAGTTGCGTCATCAGCGGGCGATTATCGAGCGGGCGGCCGAGCAGGTCATGGGCGTCATGGGCGAGAGCGTGCCGTACCTCATTGGCACGATGATCGAGCTGCCGCGTGCGGCGCTCACGGCCGACGAAATCGCGACCGAGGCTGACTTCTTCTCGTTTGGCACCAATGATCTCACACAGACGACGTTCGGCCTGAGCCGTGATGATGCCGGTCGTTTCCTTCCGCACTATATCGAGAAGGGGATTCTGGCCGAGGATCCGTTTCAGGTGCTCGACCGAAAGGGCGTCGGCAAGCTGATCTCCTGGGCGGTTCGAGACGGACGCGCGACGCGGGCCGACCTCAAGGTCGGCATCTGCGGCGAGCCTGGTGGCGAACCGCAGAGTGTAGCGTTCTGCCATCAGGTCGGCTTCGACTATGTATCGTGCTCGCCGTATCGCGTGCCGGTGGCGCGCTTGGCGGCTGCGCACGCCGCCCTCGCCTGACCATGTTGTCGCGCAGCGCACGCATCGCGGTCATCGGTGCCGGCCCGTCCGGCATCACCGCCGTGAAAAATCTCCTCGATGCGGGGTTCACTGACGTCGTGTGTTTCGATCGCAATGACGCGGTCGGTGGCAACTGGTTGTTCCGGCTCGAGTCGTCGCATTCGAGTGTCTTCGAAACGACGCACATCATCAGCTCGAAGACGCTGTCGGAGTACCACGACTTCCCGATGCCATCGTGGTATCCGGACTACCCATCGCACGAACAGCTGGCGCGCTATTTCCAGAGTTACGCCGACCATTTCGGCGTCACGCGCCACGTGCGCTTCGGGGTCGAGGTGCTGCGCGTGGAACCGCTTTCCGGCGAGCAATGGGCGGTCACCGCACGCACGGGAGCGACGGAGTCACGCGACGTCTTCGATGCGGTGGTGGTCGCGAATGGGCATCACTGGCGCCCGCGCATGCCGTCGTACCCCGGCGACTTCAGCGGCACGCTGATGCATTCGCACGAGTACAAGCGCGCGACACCGTTCGCCGGACAGCGTGTCCTCGTGATCGGTGGCGGCAATTCGGCGTGCGATGTCGCGGTAGAGACGGCCCGCGTTTCAGCTACGTCGGACCTGTCGTGGCGACGCGGCTATTGGATCGTGCCCAAGTTTCTCTTCGGACAACCGAGCGACGTCGTCGGACAGCGTACGCAGTGGATGCCACGCATGCTTCGTTCACGACTCAATCAGTTTCTGTTGCGCGCGTTGCAGGGCGCCAATCGTGATTACGGACTGCCCGAACCGGATCATGCGTTCGGGGCGACGCACCCCACGGTGAACTCGGAGCTCTTCTACGCGCTGCGCCATGGGCACATCACGCCGCGCCCGGAGATTGCGCGTTTCGCCGGACGCACAGTGCACTTTACCGACGGATCGTCCGGCGAGTACGACGTGATCATCGCCTGTACGGGGTACTGGATCGCGCACCCGTTCCTCGCGCCCGACGTCGCTGATTTTTCGCGGGGCCCCGTGCCGCTCTATCTGCGCATGTTCCCGGCGCGATTCCCGACCCTGTCATTCGTGGGGCTATTTCAGCCGCTCGGGTGCATCTGGCCGGCTGCGGAGCTGCAGGCGAAGGTGCTGGCGCGACGGCTGGCGGGCACGTGGAGTCCGCCGGAGGATCTTGACGCCGCGATCGCCCATGAACTGTCGCACCCCGACTATCCGCAGCTCGATACGCCGCGCCACACCATCACGGTGGACTACCACAAGTTCAAGGCACGCTTGCTGAAGCAGCTCCCGGAGCGCTGGCGCTCAGCGGATCCGGTCACGACGGTCCCGTAAACAAAAGCGCCCCACCGCGATTGCGGTGAGGCGCCCAAGTGGAGGTGAGGGGAATCGAACCCCTGTCCGAGACTGAATCGACCCCAGCGTCTACGTGCGTATTCTGTTGATTGAGGTCTCTGTGCGCTGGCCAACAGAAAGCCCACGTCCAGACAAGCCTGCTAAAGTTTCGCCCTACGCCCGCAGACGTAACGTTGGACTAGCCCAGATTTTCGATACTCACATGCCGCCCCGGGCGGGCTGCCGTGTGAGCACTGCCGGTAACCCGAAGGTTAGGCGGCGAGCGCGAGGTTGTTGTTCGCGATTGGAATTTTCCCGAGTGTTTTACCAGGTGCTCGAGGACCTGGGCACGCAACCAGAGCTTCACCAACCCCGTCGAAGCCAGTCACCCCCGG
>CANJOX010000409.1 GCA_947475795.1 Gemmatimonadota bacterium | reverse complement strand
CGCGCGCTGGCCAACTACTTCGCGTACTTCACCATCCTCACCAACCTGCTGGTGGCGCTGGTGCTCACCCTGCCCGCGCTGGCGCCGGGACGTCGGGTCGGACGGGCGTTCGCGGATCTGCGTGTCACGTGGACCGCGGCGGCGGCCATTCTGGTGGTGGGGATCGCGTACCACCTGCTGCTGCGCGCCACCCATAACCCCACCGGGGGCGAGGCGATCACGAACATTGGCCTGCACTATCTGGTGCCGGCCATGTACGCCGCGTGGTGGGTGGTGAGCACCGATGTGACCGGCGCGCGCTGGGCAGACCGCGCCCTCCATCTGAGCGCGTATCCCACCGCCTATTTCGGGTACATCGTGGGGCGGGGCGAAGTGGTGGGGACCTACCCGTACTTTTTCGTGGACGTGGCCCAACTCGGCCTGCTGGGCGCACTGCGCAACGCTGCGGGCATCCTCGTGTTTTATCTCGTGATCGCGTGGCTGCTGCTGGCGGCGGCCTCGCGGGTGGGCACCGGTCGCCTCAGTGCCGCTCCGGCGGCGACTCCGAATCGGTAGGCGCCGGCGCGGCGTGTCCCGGACGGCGCGTCCGCCAGAAGTACCACTCGCGCCCGCGGGTCCAGCCGGCCGCTGCGGCCGCGTCCTCGCCGTGCGCACAGACGTCCGACTCCGCCGTGGCGGCGCGGAACGCGTCGTCGAACTCGCGGAGCAGGTCGCGCGTTTCGGCGCTGGCCGGACGCTGGCGCAGCCGCTGCGCAATTTCGTGTCGCACGGCCACGAGATCGAGGTCCGCCGGTTGGTCGGCGTCAGGGTGTGACGCGTCGTCCGCGCGCACGAGGGCGTCGACCCCGCGCGCCCAGAGCGCCAGCAGCGCCGGCACATTCACGCGGGCCAGGGTCACGGTGGGAAACCCGGAAGCAGGACAGGAGACATGCCTGAACGATAATCGCGGGGCGCGCTATGTTTTCCCCTATGGCCTCCTCACGCCCCACGGCACCGCGCGAAGACAAGGGCGATTTCGGCCTCGGACGGGTGTTGTCCGATACGCGCGGGCAGCGGCTGCTCAATCCAGACGGCACGTTCAACGTGCGCCGGGTGGGGCTGCCGTGGTCGCAGGCTGGCAGCCTGTATCACGATGCCCTCACCGTGTCATGGCCCCGGTTCCTGGCCTGGACGGTGCTGACGTACGTGGCGATCAATCTGTGCTTCGCCGTGGTGTTCCTGCTGCTTGGCGCTGGCGCGCTGAGCGGGGCGGGCGCGGAGCCCTTCGGCGGCGCGTTCGGACGGGCCTTCTTCTTCAGCGTGCAGACGTTCGCCACCATCGGCTACGGCAGCATCGTCGCCCATGGTGTCGCGGCCAATCTGGTGGTCACCCTCGAGGCGTTGATCGGGCTGATGGCGCAGGCCGTCATCACCGGACTCCTGTTCGCGCGCTTCGCCCGTCCCACGATGGCCGTGCAATTCAGTACGGTGGCGCTGGTGGCCCCCTTCAACGGCGGCCGGGCGCTGATGTTTCGTATCGCCAACCGGCGTCGGAACGAACTGATCGAGATGGACGCCCAGATCACGCTGGCCTTGCGCGACGACGTGGCCGACGCCAGCCGTCGCTACCTGCCGCTGTCGCTCGATCGCCGCGCCGTCAACTTCTTTCCGCTCTCCTGGACCCTGGTGCATCCCATCACCCCCGAGAGTCCGCTCTGGGGGCTGTCGGCGCCGGCGCTGGAGGCCCGGGACGCGGAAGTGCTGGTGCTGCTGCACGGCACCGATGAAACGTTTGCCACGCGGGTGTCGTCGCGCCGGTCGTACCGGAGCGACGAGATCGTGTGGGGGGCGAAATTCCGGCATATCTTTACCACCTCGCCGGTGGACGGCCGCGTGACGGTCGATCTCACCGCCCTCGATCAGTATGACGCCGTGGCGTTACCGCCCGACACGGTCGCACCAGACACGCCGTAATCCGCCGACCCGGTTCGCCCCCATGCCCACCTTCGAATCGCCCGCTCCGCGACCGTCGATTCCCGCTCCCCGGGGCTGGATCGCGCGCGCGCGCGCGGCGATCGCTGAACTCGACGAGCAGTCGCTCCTCGACAGCTTGTCGCCGGCGCTGCAGGCAGGATCAACGGCCCAACTGGCGCGCGAGCGCGCGGGGCGCATCGCGGCCATCGGCTGGGTGGCGCTCCCCCTCATGCTCTTGGTGCTCCGGATCGACATCGAGCGCATCCTCTCCGGCGAGATGTTCCGCGTGACAGCGTTCCCGCTGTTTGCGCTCTCGCATCTGCTCATCGTGGCCTCGGCGGTCCCCGCCATCCGGCTCAGTATCCGGCGACGGCGCGATCCCGACGACGCCGCACCGATGCTGCAGCTCCTGAGCGTGTCGCTCGTCCTGCTGGGTCTCACGTTGGGTGCGGGGCTGGCCATGACGCAGGGGCTGAGCAGCGCGGTGGACGGGCGCGGGCGCGTGCAGTTCACGCTCGCGATGATCATTGCCAACCTGCTGTATCAGCTCTCGGGGCGTCAGCGGGTCGGGTTCAGTCTGATCGCGATGCTGGTCGCGGTGAGCGTCCTGAGCGCGCAGCGTGCCTCCGACCCGGCGTTCGTGTCGGCACGCATCACGGAAACGCTGATCATCACGCTCATCATGGTGCTGGCCGGCGGCAGCGTGCAGTGGCAGCGCTTGCGGTCCATCGTGGTGGAACAGCGGCTCGCCGAGCTCACCATCACCGACGGCCTGACGGGGTTGGCCAGCCGCAACCGGGTCGAGCAGGCACTCGGCGAGGCCCTCACCGCCGGCCGGCCGGTCTCCGTGCTCCTGCTGGACGTGGACCGCTTCAAGGCCATCAACGACAACTATGGGCACAACACCGGCGACGATGTGCTCCGGCTGCTGGCCAAGGTGCTGCAGCAGCGGGGACGCGCCCGCGACCTCGTGGGGCGCTGGGGAGGGGAGGAGTTCGTGATCGTGTGCGAAGGCACGCCGCTGGCCGGCGCCGTGAGCCTCGCCGATCACCTGCGCCAGCGGATCGCCGCTCAGGAATTCCCCGGGGTGGGACAGTGTACGGCGAGCTTCGGCGTCGCGGAAAGCACCCCGGGCGATACGCTGGTCACGCTCATCGACCGCGCCGATCAGGCGCTCTACGCGGCCAAGCGCGACGGGCGTAATCGCGTGGTCGAGTCGATTGCGCCGCATCTCCTGCGTGCCGGCGAACGGGACGTGCTGGAGCGGTCCACGGACACGCCGCGTTCCTCGCCGATTACGCTGGTCTCGTAACGTCCGGTTGTCACGGTGAGCCCATCGGGCCGCAACGCGGCCCCCGCGCCGTCTTCCCGCTTCCCCACGTGGCTGCCGGCGCTGCACGCCACGGCCTCGGCCGAGTCGTTGGCGATGGCGCGCATCGGCGTGTTCGCCGTCTGCGCCGTGCAGGCCGTGATGCTGGCGGTGGACGCCCCCGATGCCGCCGCGGCCACGCGGCCGTTGCTCGCCGCCCTCGCCGCGCTCGCCGCCACGCTGGGCATTGCCCCGCGGATTACCGTGCCACTGGCCGCCGCGGCGTTCGTGGTGACGCAGACGGCATTCGCCGGCGTGTCGGGGTTGAGCACGCCGGGCCGACTCCCGGTGCTGCTGTGCGCGCTGGTGCTCAGCGTGCGACCACCGGCCCGTGCGCTCGCGCT
>CANJOX010000408.1 GCA_947475795.1 Gemmatimonadota bacterium | reverse complement strand
TGTCACGGAGCGAATCCGGGCAGTCCCCATTCGCGATCAGCTGCGCGAGGCCCTCGACGATCGCCGTCTTTCCCACACCGGGTTCACCGATGAGCACCGGGTTGTTCTTCTTGCGGCGCGTCAGCACCTCCATGACGCGCTCGATCTCCTTCGCGCGACCGATGGTCGGATCGAGCTGACCCTCAGCCGCGAGTTGGGTGAGATCGCGACAGAAATGGTCGAGCGCCGGCGTCTTGGACTTCTTCTCACCCTTGGCCGACGAGGCGGCCGACGGCGGCGCGCTGCCGGCCTTCTCAGCCTGCGGCGCCTGCCCGCCCTGCGGCATTTCCGTGCCGAGCAGGCGCAACGTCTCCGCCCGCGCCGCCTCGAGGTTGATGCCCGCGTCGGTCAGCACCTGCGCGGCGATCCCCTTCTCTTCACGGAGGAGACCCAACAGCAGATGCTCGGTACCGACGTAGCTGTGGTTGAGGTCGCGGGCTTCCGCCATCGCGAGTTCGAGCACCTTTTTGGCGCGCGACGTATACGGCAGGTCAGGCCCGGTGGCCTGCGCCGCCTTCCCCTTCTTGACGGTGTCCTCGATCTTCTGCGTGACGTCGTCGAGATCCACGTTGAGGTTTTGCAGCACAGCCGCCGCAACCCCCTCACCCTCGCGGATCAGGCCAAGCAAAATATGCTCGGTACCCACATACTCGTGATGCAGGCGTGCTGCTTCCTCGCGCGCCATCGCGAGAACTTTCCGCACCCGCTCGGTGAAGTTGTAGCCGTTCATCGTCCCCTCGGGGTCGTAGGGAAGCGGATCATTCGACACCGCCGCCTTCGCTCACTAACACCTGCCGCACGTATCGGGCGCGCGCCAGATTCGTCTCGCTTTCCGTCAGCGCACGCTGCTCGAGATGAGCGAGATGCGCCGACTGGGCGAAGATCAACAGCTTGTTCAGGGTGTATACACTCAGCCCGGTGATCAGTTTCAATCCGACCGCCAGACGCACGCCGCTCAGGTAATTCATGGCCTCGTCGAAGGTCAGACTGCGGGCATACCGCAGCGTCCCGTAGGCGCGCCACAACTTGTCCTCGATAATATAGCCCGCGTCGCGCACGAGAACACGACGCGCCTCTTCCTCCCGCTCGATGACGTGGCGGACCACCCGGACGAGCAGATCTTGCAGCTCCTCCTCGGACCGCCCCAACGTCGTTTGATTCGAGAGCTGAAAGAAATTTCCGACGACCTCGCTCCCCTCGCCGTACAGCCCGCGATACGTCAGTCCCATCTGCTGAAGGCCGGCGAGCACCTTGCCGATCTCCTTCGTGAGCACCAGCCCTGGGAGGTGGATCAGGACGGACGCCCGCAAGCCGGTGCCCGCATTCGTGGGACAGGCGGTGAGAAACCCGAACTCCCGGTGAAACGCAAACGGCACCTGCGCCCCCAGCTCCCGGTCAAGCCGGTGCACGGACGCAAACGCCTCAGGCACCGCGAAACCGGAACGCAAAGCCTGCAGCCGGAGGTGATCCTCCTCGTTGACCAGCAACCCCACCGACTCACCAAGAAACACCGCGGCCCCCGATCTGATCGGATGCTGCGGCTCGAGCCCCGCCAGCTCCTTGCTGACTAGATGCCGCTCGTGCAACAACTGCCGGTCAGCGGTCGCGAGCTCTTCCAAGCGGATCAGTAGGCTGCCGTCCAGCGAGGGCACCCCACCGAGAGCGTCCCGAACCTGGGCCAGCATCCGCAACCGCTCGCCGTCGCGCGCCCGCCCCGTGAAAGCGTACCCCGAGACGTTGCGCGCGAGGCGCATGCGGGTGGAAATCACGATGTCCGCATGCGGACCCGATGCGTCCAGCCACCGCACACCGCCGTCGGGGAGGAGCGAGAGATCCAATACCTGCCGGGGAGCGGTCATTCGATCACCCGCAGGCGATCCCGCAACTCGGCCGCCAGCTCGAACTGCTCAGCATCAACCGCCCGCTGCAAGCGATCCTTCAGGTCGTGGAGCGAGTCCGCCTTCTCGTCGACGTGGGCCACCGGGGCATCATAGCGCTGCCCCACGTGCCGCGAACTTCCATGCAGTCGCCGCAGGAGTTCCCGCAGACTCTTCTCCATCGCGTCGTAGCAGTGCGGGCACCCCAGTCGGCCGGTGGCCCTGAAATCGCGGGCGGTCGCGCCGCAGAATGAACACGCGGCCGCATCCTCCGACGTCGCGGAGGCCTGCTGCTGAACCGCCTGCAAAATGTCGCCCAGCGGGTGCTGCGGCACCGCCAGCGTCGTCTCGACGCCCTTCGCGGCCGCGCACTTCTCGCACAAATGGAGCTGCGTCACCGCATTGTCCACGATGCGCGTCAGGTGCACGACCGCGTCGCGCTCCTGGCAATTATCGCAGAGCATCAGCCCCCCGTCCCCTGACCGTTCGTATCGACCAACCGTCCTCCTTCCAACAACAGCGCCCGATCGGCGCGTGCGGCCAGCGATTGATTATGAGTCACCACCACCAGCCCAAGCGACAGGTCACCGGCGAGCTCCGCAAACAGGTCATGCAACCGCTCCGCGTTGTACTGATCGAGATTCCCGCTCGGCTCATCCGCGAGCAACAACGCCGGTTCGTTCGCCAGCGCCCGAGCCACCGCCGTGCGTTGCTGCTCACCACCGGACATGGCGCCGGGACGATGATGCCGTCTCGCTGTTAACCCAACGCGCTCCAACAGATGTTCCGCGCGCGACCGCGCCACGCGATCGGCGACGCCGGCGATACGCAGGGGCATCATCACGTTCTCCACGGCCGAGAACTCGCGCAAGAGATGGTGGAATTGAAACACAAACCCGACCGTTCGGTTCCTGAGCGCCGCAATGGCCTCGTCGCTCAGCCCGCCGACCTCGCGCCCACCCAGTTCGATCCGCCCCGCCGAGGGCTGTTCGAGCGCCCCGAGCACATGCAGTAGCGTACTCTTGCCGGCCCCACTGGCCCCCACCACCGCCACCATCTCGCCGCGGGACACGCTGATCGACACCTCATCGAGGATGCGGATCAGGCCGCCATCACCGCCGAGAAACTCCTTGACGAGCCCTTCGGCGTGTACCACCACGGGTCCGCGGGCCTCGGGCCCCGGCTCACTCATGGCGGATGGCCTCAACAGGATAGAGGCGCGCGGCCTGTGCCGCCGGATACAGGGTGGCGAGCGCAGTGATCGCCAAGCTCGCGACGGCGATCAGTGTGACATCGGTGAACTGGATCGCGACCGGCAGATGATCGATGAAATACACCGAGGGGTCGAGGGAAATGAGGCGGTAGTGCTCGAGCAACACCGACACGAGCAAGCCAATCGCCAGCCCCGCCGCCGTTCCCACCCCACCCACGACCATCCCCTGATACAGGAAAATGCGCCGGATAGAGGTGGCCGGCATGCCCATCGCCCGCAGGATACCGATCTCGCGCGTCTTGTCCGAGACCACCATCGTGAGCGTACTCACGATGTTGAACGCCGCCACGATCACGATCAGCAGCAGGATCACCCCCATCCCCAGGCGCTCGAGCTTCAACGCCTGAAACAGGGAGCGGTTCTGCTCCTGCCAATCCACGGCGCGGACCGGCGCGTTGAGACGGGACCGCAACGAATCGGCCACCACCGGCGCCTGCCATCGGTCGACCGTGCGGACCTCGATGCCGGTCACGTCGTCACCCAGACCGGC
>CANJOX010000407.1 GCA_947475795.1 Gemmatimonadota bacterium | reverse complement strand
GGTCCAGAGGTTCTTGTTGATCGGGAAGGCCCAGTGCCACATCAGGCCGACCATCATGAGCAGCGCACCGACAGCGAACAGTCCGCACAGTCGCTCGGCCAACGACAACTCCTGCCTCGCGATCCATCGTCCGGCAAAGGTGCCCAGCAGCATCGTCCCGACGGCGGGCATCGTACTGAGCAGCCCCTCCGGGTCCCAGGTCCGGCCACCCGCCCAGAGATGATCCGTGCCAAGGACGGTGCGGTCGAGCCACGCGCTCAGCAGTTGGTCCGGCTTATCGAGCACAAAGCGGCCGGCGACGCCGGTATCCGGCACCGGCACGAGCGTCATCAGCGCCCAGTAGCCCAGCAGCAGCACCGCCAGCAGCGCGCTCTGCTGGCGCAGCGTCGTGCGCCACGTGAGCAATCCACCGCACAGATACGCGAGGCCGATGCGCTGCAGCACGCCCAGCACACGCCAGTGCTCGATGCGGTGCACCACCCGTTCGAAAAACGAGGCGTCAGGGAGCGCGGGCGGCCACGTGAAGAAGGGGAAGCCCGAGAGCAGGAAGCCGAACAGGAAGATGAGCGCGCCGCGACGGAGAATCTGGCGCAGAATCGCCCCGTCGTCGTCACCACGGGCACGGCGCGCGCGCAGCGAGAGCTCGGTCGTGATTCCGACGATGAACAGGAAGAACGGGAAAATGAGGTCGGTGGGGGTCCACCCGTGCCACGGCGCATGCTCGAGCGGTGCGTAGATCGCCGTCCAGGTCCCCGGATTGTTCACCAGCAGCATGCCGGCCACCGTCATACCGCGGAACACGTCCAGCGAGATGAGCCGCTCGGGGCGCGCCACCGTCACGCGCCGGCCTCGGTTTTGGACGCGGCGATCTTCCATCCGGCGGGCTCGCATTTCACGTCGTAGGCGCGCGTAGGCGCCGGCTTTCCGTTGTCGTCGCCCCCCACGTAGTGCCCGCCGAGTCGTACTGTCACGGTCTTCCCGGGATCGGTCTCGGTGGTGCCGCGGAACACCACCAGCATCGACGGATAGGGGCCGACCTCTTCGAGCTTCTCACGAATCTTCCGCTGCGCGACCGTATCACTGCTGTAGAAGTAGGTCGGGCCCTTGTCCTGCAGCACCTTGAAGCCGTCGTCGGGGACCGCGGAGTCGGTGCCGGCCGCACTGAGGAAACGCTTGGGGAGCGGCTGCGCCGTCGTGATGAAGTCGAGCACCGCCAGTCCGACCGGGGTCGTATCCGTGCTCACGCACGACGGGCCGGCCGCGGCCACGGAGTCCGCAACACGCGCGCGTTCGGCCGTGGCGCCACCGCCGCACGCCGCCAGCAGAAAAAGCGCCGGACCGGTTGCGGTCAGCAACGTGGCCACCGAGTGTCGGAACGCGCGGATCATGGCAGGGCTCGGGATGGGGTGACTGATTCGCACGCGGCGAACCGCGCGCGGCACACCACTGGTATGTACCGCGCCGACGAAGTTTGTCGAGGGGGAGACCCGCGATGGACCTCGCCGCGCATCGGTCACCGCGCATCGGTCACCGCGCATCGGTCACCGCGCGTGGCTAGAACGCGTCGAGCAGCTCCGCCATCCGTTCGAGCCCAAGGCGCCACTCCGCCTTCGCCGCCTCACCGGCAGTGACGTCGGGCAGGCGGGCATGTTCGAGGTCCACGGCGCAACGCGCGTTCCCCTTCCGGGTGACGGACACGCTCACGAGCGTCCCGTCGTGCATCATCAGGCGAAGGAATCGCGGGGCCACGGCACTGACCACGCGGTAGCCCTGCGCCGTGCTCCACTGCCGGCGTGACGGGTCATTGAAGGCGCGGAAGACTTCACTGGGCGAGGCATCGAGGGTGCGGGACACCGTCACCGCCACCGATCCGAGCGCCTCGGGCGGAGTGACGGCCGCCGCGCGCGACACGCGCGAGGCGCGCGGCTGCTCGGCATCCCGCCAGGCCCCCGGTTTCTTCCCGCCCTTCTCGGCCGCCTGACGCGCAGCCTTGCCGAACTTCTTCTCGGCGGCCGCCGCGTTCTTCTTGGGCGCAACGCGCGGGGCGTCCTTGCCCACGTGCCGTTTCGCCACCGACTTCTTGCCCGCCATCAGGTCACCGCGTCCGCGGCAGGCACCCAACCCACCTGCGCACTCTCTTGGTCATCCTCGCCCCGCTGCGACCACTTGAAGAACACCACCGTCATCACCGCATAGAAAAAGACGCCGCCGGGGATCCACATGATCAGCCCGCCGTACTGTTGGTCCATCATGGGCGTGATCCCCAGAATCCGCGGGGCCACGGCATATGCCGGATACAGCAGCGTATCGGCCATGGCGATGTAGATCGAGATGACCGACATCGGGATGACCATCACGAAGCAGTACAACATCTGCGCCGGATACGGCGCGCGCGGCAGCTCGGGGAGCGGCGACGTGAGTGGCCACCACATCAGCACCGAGGCCGCGATGAACATCAGGTGCTGGACGATGTGAATGGGATGATTGGCCAGCGCCAGATTGTACATCGGTGGCAGGTGCCAGAACGCGAGGACGACGTTGAAGATCGCAAAGCAAGCCCCGATCGTCGTGCTGCGGCGTGCCAGCGCGAAGAGCGTGGGGCGGCGCAGCAGCGGCCGCAGCATCCATCCGGGCGTGCCCACGATCATGAGCGGCGGCACGACGAGCGTGAGGATGAGGTGCTGCACCATGTGGCCGCTGAACAGGTAGTAGTCGCTCAGGTCGTGCAGCGGACCGTTCAGCGTGAGAAACAGCAGCAGCAGTGAGGTCACGAAACTGACTCGCTGCCCCGACGTGGGCCCCGGCGGCGCGGCGGCCGCCTCGCGCTGGGCGCTGGTGGCCTGCGCCACGTCCCGCACCGTCACCGGCAGCCGGTCCAGCGCTGACGGACCCTGACGCACGCGCCACATGTAGGCCGCCCCGATCGCGGCGATACCGATCGCCGTACTGGGGTGGACCGTGAACGTCGACCAGCTGAGCTGGGCCGCGGGATGCAACAAGAGCGCGATCATAGAGGAAAGTTACACGGCAGCAGGCAGGGTAGAACCGAAAGTGGCCAGACACCAGCTGAACGCTGAGGTCTGGCCACATGTTCTGGTGACGCGCAATCTCGCCGCTAGGTGAGCAGGCCGAGGCGCAGCACGAGCTTCGAGAACAGGAACAGCAGTCCGACAATGGTCAGTCCGGCCACCATCAGCGGGCCGGTGAACAGCGACCGGAACAGCTTGTGGTCGTACTTCAGGTGCATGTAGTACATCACCACGATGTAGAACTTGACCGCCGACATGATGAGCATGCTGGGCACGTACACCCAGCTGTTTTCCCAGGCCGGGATGTAGTAAGCCGACACCTCGACCGCCGTGATGATCGTGAGGATCACGGCAATCTTCCAGTAGGTCGTCCAGGTCGGGTGGTGCGCTTCGTCGTGGGCGTGTCCAGCCGCCGGGGAGTGGTCAGCCATCACCGCCTCACTTGATCAGGTAGATGAGCGTGAAGATCGCGATCCACACCACGTCGACGAAGTGCCAGTACAGGGCGCAGATGTCGACGAGCAACGCGTCCGAGGGACGGAGGCCGCGCTTGTAGTCGATCGCGAGCAGCGTGAACAGCCAGAGCACGCCGGCCGTCACGTGCGCGCCGTGGAAGCCGGTCAGGGTGAAGAAGCTCGAACCGAACAGGTTCGTGCGCATCGTCAGCCCT
>CANJOX010000406.1 GCA_947475795.1 Gemmatimonadota bacterium | reverse complement strand
CTTCGATCTGGAGGACGTCAAGATCACCTTTGAGGAATCGGCGCTGCGCGCGATCGCCGGCAAGGCGCTGCGACGCGGCACGGGCGCGCGCGGACTCCGCGCCATCCTCGAGGAAACGTTGCTCGACACCATGTTCGACCTGCCCACACGGGACGATGTCGTCGAAGTCCGTGTGACTGAAGCCTCCGTCCTGCACGGCGGCCCCCCTCTCCTTGAAATCGCGCCCAAGCGGCAGAAGAAGGAAGCCTGAGCACGCATCGCACTTCAAGGACCGGCAGCCATCGGCTGCCGGTCCTTCCGCTTCGGGACGTGGTGTTGTTCCCCCACGTCGCCATGCCGCTCCTCATCGGCCGCGAGGGATCGCTCGCCGCCGTGGCCGCGGCCTCCGACGGCTCGAAGGAACTGCTGCTGGTCACGCAGCGTGATGCCGACCAGCACGCCCCCGGCTCGAAGGATCTGCATCGGGTGGGGGTGCTGGCACGCCTGCAACAGGTCACGCGCCTGGCCGGCGGCACCACGAAGATTCTCGTGGAAGCCGTCTCGCGGGTGCGCGTCAAGCGCTACACCGCCTCGCGGACCAGCGCGCTGCTCGAAGCCCAGGTGCTGCCGATGCCGCTGCGCATCGAGGGCGTCACGGCGGCGGCGCGCGACACCGCCCACGCCACGCTGCGCCACGCGCTGAGCCTCTTCGAGGAGTATGCCGGCCTGCAGCGCCGACTACCCCCCGAGGTCGTCGGCCTGCTGCAAGGGCTCGATGACGAGCAGCGCATGGCCTTCGGGATCGCGGCCCATCTGCAGATCCCCATCGAACAGCGGCAGCGCCTGCTCGAATCACCGGCGCTCGGCGATCTCGCGGGGCATCTCGTGACGCTGCTGGGCAGTGAACTCGAACTGCTCAAGCTCGAGAAGAAGCTGGACGAGCAGGTGCGCGGGTCACTGTTCCAGAATCAACGCGAGTTCTATCTGCAGGAACAGCTCCGCGCCATTCACAAGGAGCTGGGGCAGGAAGACGGCGACGAGTTCGAGGAGTTGGCCCGTCAGGTCGCGGAACGCGGACTGCCCGCGCCGGTGGCCGCGCGCGCGCAGCGTGAACTCCGCAAGCTCAAGCGCAGCTCCCCGATGTCCCCCGATGCCACCGTCACGCGGGGATGGCTCGACTGGGCGTTGTCGCTGCCGTGGACCGTCCGCTCCGATGACACGATCGACCTCGACCACGCGCGGTCGGTGCTCGAAGCCGATCACTACGGGCTCGAGGAAGTGAAGGAACGCATCCTCGATTACATCGCGGTGCTGGGACGCGTCGGCCATCTGCCGGGCCCGATTCTCTGCCTCGTCGGACCGCCCGGCGTCGGCAAGACCTCGCTCGGCAAGTCCATCGCGCATGCGCTGGGGCGCAAGTTCGTGCGCATGGCGCTGGGTGGCGTGCGCGACGAAGCGGAAATCCGCGGACACCGCCGGACGTACATCGGTGCGTTGCCCGGCCGGATCATTCAGGCCATGCGCCGCGCGGAAACGATCAACCCCGTCATCCTGCTCGACGAAATCGACAAGCTGGGCAGCGACTGGCGTGGCGATCCGGCGGCGGCGTTGCTCGAAGTGCTCGACCCCGAGCAGCACCACGCGTTCAACGATCACTTCCTCGAAGTCGATTACGACCTCTCGCAGGTGCTGTTCCTCACGACCGCCAATTCGCTCGGCTCCATCCCCGAGGCGCTGCGCGACCGGATGGAAATCATCCGCCTGCCCGGGTACCTCGAGCCGGAAAAGATCACGATCGCGCGCCGGTTCCTGCTCCCGCGTCAATTGACGGCGCACGGCATCACGCCCGCGCAGGTCACGCTCGAACCGAACGTGCTGCAGTCGCTGATCCGCGGCTGGACGAGGGAAGCGGGCGTGCGCGACCTCGACCGACGCATCGCACGGCTCGCCCGCAAGCTGGCGCGCCGTGCGCTCGCCCCCGACGCGGCCGTCACGATCACCAAGGACGAGCTCCCGTCCATGCTCGGCCCGGCCGCCCACGACGAGCAGGAAAGCGACCGGCGCGATCAGATCGGCGTGGCCTCGGGGCTCGCCTTCACGCACGTGGGCGGCGAGCTGCTCGAGATTGAAGTCAGTGTGGTGCCCGGCCGGGGACGGCTGCAGCTTACCGGGACGTTGGGCGATGTCATCAAGGAGTCGGCGGCCGCGGCGCTGTCGTATGTGCGCTCACGCGCGGGCTCACTGGGCCTCGCCACCGACTTCCATCGCGCCGTTGATATTCACATCCACCTCCCGGCCGGTGCGACGCCCAAGGACGGTCCGTCGGCCGGCATCGCGCTGGCCACGGCGCTGACCAGCGCCCTCACGGGCATCCCCGTGCGGGGCGATGTCGCCATGACGGGTGAAGTCACCCTGCGCGGACGCGTGCTGCCCATCGGTGGGGTGCGCGAGAAAGGCGTCGCGGCCCATCGCCATCACATCGCGCACGTGATCGTACCGCAGGGGAACGCCAAGGATCTGGCCGAACTGCCGGACGACGTGCGGAACGAGGTCAACTGGCATCCCGTGCGCACCATGGACGAGGTGCTGGCCCTCGCCCTGCGCGAGCCGCTCCCCGATGTGAGTGATGCGCTGATCATGGCATCGGAAACGGAACGCCCCACATGAGCGATGCCCACATGAGCGATGCCCACATGAGCGATGCGCCACGCACCGACGCCATGATGCCGACAGGGCCGGTCGTCGTCGTACCGCGCCCCGATCCGCTGGTCATCCGCAGTCTGGAGTATCTCGGCCCGATGGCGAAACAGGGGGGCTGGCGCCCGGACCCCGACCTGCCGGAGATCGCCTTTGCCGGGCGGTCGAACGTGGGCAAGTCGTCGTTGCTCAACCGCCTCATGCGGCGTAAGTCGTTTGCGCGCGTGAGCAACACGCCGGGACGGACGCGTGAGATCCACTTCTTCAACGTCAACAAGCTCTTCTGCCTGGCCGACTTGCCGGGCTACGGGTACGCCAAGATCTCCAAGGCGCGGAAGGCCGAGTGGCGTCCGCTCATCGAGGGGTACCTGCGGGACAGCCCGGTGTTGCGCGGGGTGGTGCAACTGCTCGACGTCCGGCATGATCCCACGGACGACGACCTCACGATGCTCGACTTCCTCGCTGACCTCGGGGTGCCGACGATCTTCGCCGTCACCAAAATCGACAAGCTCCGCACGGCCGACGTGAAGCCGCGCATCGAGACCCTCTCGAAGTTTCTCGGCCTTGATGTGGACCAGATCGTGCCCTTCAGCGCCACCACCGGGTTGGGGCGCGACGATCTGGCCGCGGCGCTGATCGATCTGCTCAGCCTCCCCGACTGGCGCGAGCCGGAACCGGATGAGGAGGACGACGCGCCGGACGGTGCGCTCGCATCCGTGGCCCCCCCGTTCACCGGCGATACCCCATGAACGCACGTCGTACGCGGTGCGCGGCGGTGCTGCTCGCGGCGACGCTCGGTGCGGCGGCGGCCCCGTCAACGCTGGTCGCGCAGATCCGCCCCGTCGCCCCGCCGGCCGGACAGGCGGCGGTGGGCGATACGCTCGACCCCAACTGGGTGCCAGCCGGTTTCGGCACGCTCCGCCAGGATGACATCGCGCTCAAGGTGTCCCCCGCCAACGGGCTGCAGGTGCGCGCGATCCCGCTCGACGAACGCATCATCCGTCTGCTCTCCCCCGACTCCTACCGCTCGCTCCGCGAACT
>CANJOX010000405.1 GCA_947475795.1 Gemmatimonadota bacterium | reverse complement strand
GCCGCGAGCAGTACGACGTGGCCGGCCTGTGGCCGCGGCGCGCGCCGCTCTGGCTGCAACTGGGGAACGTGTTCCAGTGGGCCGATTGGCAGGTGGCGTTCGGGGTGCATCCGTTCCCCACGCCATCGATACCGCGCGCGGCGCTCACGGTGGCGTGGGCGTGGCTCGCGCTGCTCGGGGGACGTGCTTTGTGGCGTCATGAGGCGCGGGTGGGGCGCGCCATGGTCGTTCTGCTGCTCTCGGGCACGGTGGGGGTGGCCTGCTGGCTCAACCTGCGCGCCGGACCCACGTTCGGCGGCCCGTTCGTCCCCGTGGGCGCGCTGCACGAGGCGCGGGAACGCGACTACTTCTTCGCCCTCGGCTTCTGGGCGTGGGGGCTGCTGGCGGGGGCCGGGCTGACCGCGATGGCCGCCACGCTGGCCCGCCGGCTGCCGGCGCCGGTGGCCATGCTGCCGCTGCTCATCGGGGCGCTTCCGCTCGTGGCTAACCGCACGGTGATGGATCGCACGCGGGAGCCGGTCGCGTCGCTGCCGCGCACGTACGCGCGGCTGCTGCTGGACGCCGTGCCGCAGTACGGGGTGCTGTTCACGGCGGGCGATAACGACACGTTCCCGCTGTGGTACCTGCAGCAGGTGGAGGACTACCGCACCGATGTCACCATCGTGACGGTGCCCCTGCTGGGGGCCGAGTGGTACCGGCGCACATTGGCGGACCGCCGCTTGCTCCCCGACGTGGCCGTGCGCCGCTGGCCCGGGCTGGAGCCGGCGCTGCGCTTGGTGGCGTCGCAGGCCGCCGCCGAGGGGCGCCCGGTCCGGGCGAGCACGCTGCTGGCGCGCGGGGACCGCGAGCGGATCGACCGCGCGCAGGGGTGGGCGCTACAGGGACTCGTGTATGCGTCGGCACCCGGCACGGCGGCCGGCGCGCGCCTGCTCGATCGGGCCGCGCTGGCGCGCCATCGCGATCAGGTGCCGTCGTCGGCGCTCCAGCCGGTCCCGGCGGGGGCCGATCCGGTCGTGCTCCAGATCCAGGAGTTGCTGCGCTGCGCGCAGGTGGTACGGATCGACGACCCGTTACTTGTGTCGTCGTGCCATGCACCCTAACCTTATGTGCTATGCCAATTTCGGACCTTGTCGCACACGTCGTGCCGGTGGTGGCGGAGGTTCGTGAACGCATCGCCGCCGCCCGTGCGCGCGGTGGTCATGGGCAGGATGTCACGCTGATCGCGGTCACCAAGACCCACGGCCCCGAGGCGGTGATGGCGGCGTGGCAGGCCGGGATCACGGACGTCGGGGAGAACCGGGTGCAGGAGGCCGAGGCCAAGATGGCGCAGATCGCGGTGCCGGTGCGGTGGCACCTCATCGGCCATCTGCAGCGCAACAAGGCCCGCAACGCTGCACGGTTCGACCTCGTCCACAGTCTCGACAGCGAGCGGCTGGCGGTGGCGCTCGATGACGCGGCCGGTGAGGCGCAGCGGGTGCTCGAGGTGCTGGTGCAGGTCAACGTGAGCGGGGAGTCCACCAAGAGTGGGTTCGCGCTCCACGAACTGCCGGGCGTGGCCGAGCGGCTGCACGGGTGCCGTCACCTGCGCGTCCGCGGCATCATGACCATGGCACCGTTCGACGCGGAGGAGACGGTGCTGCGCACCGTGTTCGGCGGCGCGCGCGATGCCCGCGCGCTGCTGCAGGCCGGCGGACACCCGGCCGACTGGCTGAGCATGGGGATGTCGGGCGACTACGAGGTCGCTGTGGAAGAGGGCGCTACACACGTACGGCTGGGCACGATGCTGTTCGGCAGTCGGACCTGATTCACCCGGGACATCGCATGGCGGACGACAGCTTTCAAGGATTCCATCTCACCGCGCTCGATGCGCGGCGATACGACTTCGGCAGCGCGTTGCGCGGCTACGACCGCGCGCGCGTGGATCAGTTCCGCGACCAGGTGGCCGAGGAGCTGGAGCGGCTCTCGCGCGCCAATCAGGAGCTCGATCAGAAGGCGCGCAATTTCCATGAGCAGCTCAAGGCGTTCCGGGATCGCGACAAGGCGCTGAACGAGGCGCTGGTCAGTGCCCAGCAGCTGCGCGGCGAAATCCGCGAGCAGGCGGAACGCGAGGCCCAGCTGATCGTGCGCGAGGCGCAGGCCAACGCGGACAAGCTGCTGCAGGGGGTGCGCGAAGACCTGCGACGTGCTGAGGACGAAGTCCAGGCGCTCTGGCGCACGCGGCGCAGCTATCTCGCCCAGCTGCGTCATCATCTGGAGCGCCAGCTCACCGAGCTGAACGCCGCCGAGTCCGAGCCGGTCCCTGATTTCGCGACGCCGCGCACCACGGAAGCCGTGCGGAACGAACCGTCGGTGCTGCAGGCCATCCGTGAGTTGCCGTCGCGTCCGTTGGCGCCCACGCCCTCGTGGCTGGATGCGGTCGAGGACGAGACGTGACCGCAGTCCCGGGGCTGCATACGCACGCCCGGATCGACGCCTGTGCGCAGGCCGTGCGGGCGCGGTTTGCCCGTCCGGTCGACGTGGCAATCATCCTCGGCACGGGGCTCGGTGGGCTGGCCGCGGACATCGCGGTCGAGACCGTGATCGAGTATCACGAGCTGCCGGACTTTCCGCCGTCCACGGTGGAGTCGCATCAGGGCCGTCTGCTGTGCGGCACCCTCGGTGGCAAGACGGTCGTGGCCATGCAGGGGCGCTTCCACCGCTACGAAGGCTATTCGTTGCAGCAGGTCACCTTCCCCGTACGCGTGCTGCGTGCGCTGGGCGCGGGCACGCTGATCGTGAGCAATGCCTGCGGCGGGATGCACCCGCTGTGGGCGCCGGGCGACCTGATGCTGATCTCGGATCACATCAACCTGCTGGGCGACAATCCGCTCATCGGCCCCAACGACGACACGCTCGGCCCGCGCTTCCCCGATATGTCCGCGCCGTACGATGCGGCGCTGCGTGCCCTCGCCCGCGAGGTTGCGTCGCAGCAGGGGCTCACCCTGCGCGAAGGCGTATACGTCGCGGTGCAGGGGCCCAATCTCGAAACGCGCGCCGAGTACCGGATGCTGCGTGGCCTCGGCGCCGATGTGGTGGGCATGAGCACCGTGCCCGAAGTGATCGTGGCGCTGCACGGCGGGATGCGCGTGCTCGGGTTGTCCATCATCACCGACCAGTGTCTGCCCGATGCCCTCGAACCGGCCACGCTCGACCGGATCGTGGCCGTGGCGCGGGGCGCCGAACCGACGCTCTCCGCTGTGGTGTCGGGCGTCATTGCCCGGCTCTAACCTCTCCGTCCGCCTGAACGCCCTGGATCCGCTGCTCACATGACTGCACCGCAGGACACCGTTTCGTATCCGCTCCTTCCCGACTCGGGCGCCGATGCCTTCGAGCAGGACCTGCTGGCGCGCTGGGATGCCGAGCAGCTGTTCGAACAGGCGCAGGCGGCGCGGGCCGGTGCCACGCCGTTCGTGTTCTACGAGGGGCCGCCCACGGCCAACGGCCGCCCGGGCATTCACCACGTGTTTTCGCGCACCATCAAGGACCTCTTCTGCCGCCACCGTGCGATGCAGGGGTACTTCGTGCCGCGGAAGGCCGGGTGGGATACGCATGGCCTGCCGGTGGAAATCGAAGTCGAGAAGGAGCTGCAGCGTGAAGAGGCCGCGCGTCAGGGCGTCGATCCGTCGGAGATCGCGAAGCTCGGCGGCAAGCAGCTGATCGAACAGACCGGCGTGGCGGAGTT
>CANJOX010000404.1 GCA_947475795.1 Gemmatimonadota bacterium | reverse complement strand
GGCGTCGTGGTGCTCAAGCGCCTCCGCGATGCGCGTCGCGACAACGACCGCATTCTCGCGGTCATTCGTGGCACGGCGGTCAACCACGATGGGCGCACGGATAACATTCTGGCGCCGTCCTCCGCCGCGCAGGTCGCCGTCATTCAACGGGCGCTCGCCGATGCCGGAGTGGATGCGTCCAGCATTGGCGTGGTGGAAGCGCACGGCACCGGGACTGCCGTCGGCGATACGATCGAGTATCGCAGCCTGTCGCAAGTGTATGGCCGCAGCACGCCGTGTGCGGTCGGTGCGCTCAAGAGTAACCTGGGCCACGCCGAATCGGCGGCCGGCGTCCTCGGGCTGATCAAAACCGTCTTGTCGCTGCAGCATGGCGTCGTGCCGCGTGTCCTGCACTTCGCCTCGTTGCCGGAGCCGCTCCAGCAGATCGACACACAGCTCTTCGTTCCCACGCAGCCGGTGCCGTGGCCCGCCGTGGACGCGCAGGGCGTTCGGCGCGCCGCGGTGTCGTCGTATGGGATGTCGGGGACGAATGCGCACGCCATTCTCGAATTCGACCCGGCCGACGCGTCGCAGGCACCGCCGCAGCGATCGACTGGCGCCGACGACCGTCCGCGGCTGATTCCGCTGTCGGCAACGTCGCCCGAGGGGGTACAGGCGTTCGCGACGCAACTCGCCACGCAGCTGGACGCGCACATCTCCCGGGGCAACGACGTGCCGAGCCTCGCCGATGTCGCGTATACGCTCTCGTGCCGACGTGGCCATCGCCCAGTTCGTCACGCGATGGTCGCGCGCACCACGCAGGAGCTGTCCAACGCGCTTCGCGTGCTCGCGGCAACGGCACCGATGGGAACGGCGGCGGTCGATCAGGAGTCCCGGGGACCGGTGTTCCTCTTTTCGGGCCAGGGGTCGCAATGGCCAGCCATGGGCGAGGCGTTGTTGCGCACCGACGCCGTGTTCGCGACCACCATCGCCGACATTGAGCCGGTGATGCGCGCGGTCGCCGGATTCTCCGTCACCGAGGCGCTGCAGCACCCCGATGCGCTGCATGGTATCGACCGGATTCAGCCCAGTATCTTCGCGGTGCAAGTGGCGCTCGCGGCGTCGCTGCGTGCGCATGGCGTGACACCGTCGGCCGTCATCGGACACTCACTAGGTGAAGTGTCGGCGGCCGTCGTGTCCGGTGCGCTGTCGCTGGACGATGGCATTCGCGTCATTTGCCATCGCTCGCTGCTGTGCCGTTTGGTGGCGGGGCACAGTGCGATGGCGGTCGTGGAGCTACCGCCCGCCGCGATTCGGGAGGTGCTCGCGCAAGAGGGCATCGACGACGTTGAAATCGCGGTGCTGACGGCGCCGACCTCCAGCGTGATTGGTGGCGCGGTGGCGTCCGTCCGACACCTGATCGCGGCGTGGCAGCGTCGCGACGTCTTCGCCCGCGAGGTCGCGGTCGATGTCGCATCGCACACGTCGCAGGTGAACCCGATTCTCGACGAGCTGCGGCAGCGGTTGGACGCGCTGACCCCGCAACGCGCCAGTGTGCCGATGTATTCGACGACACTGCTGGACCCGCGCGCACAGGCGCGCTGCGATGCGGAGTACTGGGTGGACAATCTGCGCTACCCGGTCCGATTTCGGGCCGCCGTGGAGGCCGCGCTCGACGACGGACACCGCGTGTTCGTGGAGTTGTCGCCGCATCCGCTGCTGACGCGTGCGATCGCGCAAAACGCCGCCGCGGCCGACCTCGCGGTGCGGGCACTGCCGTCGATGAGCCGCGGCGAGGGGCTGTCCGGTGGCGTGCTGGGATTAGTGGGTGCGCTGTATACCGCCGGCGCAGCGGTGGATTTCTCGGTGCTGCAGGAGCCGGCGTGTCTCGTCGACCTTCCGCTGCCGGCGTGGACGCACCACCGCCTCTTTCTGGCCCCGACGGCTGGCGCCACCGACGCGACGGGCGTGTCGCTCACCGCGTCGCATCCGCTCCTCACCGTGCACCGCACCGTCCACGAGGAGCCGCGTCGGCACGTCTGGGCCGCCGAGCTGGGACTGGGCGCACATCCGTGGCTTGCGGATCACCAGATCAATGGCGTGGCCGCCTTTCCGGGGGCTGGATTCTGTGAGATCGCGCTCGAAGCGGCGCGGCGGGCGTTGGGGGCGAGCGCTGAGGTGCGCGACCTTCGATTCGAACGTGCACTGCTGCTCGAGCCGGACACGCCCGGGGTGGCAACCGCCGTTGCCGACGGATCGGCGCGACTGACCTTCAGCGTCGAGAGTCAGCGCGACGTCGGTGCCGAACGTCACGCCACCGCGGTGCTTGCCGCCTGTCCGGACGAGTCACTCCCCGCCTGCTACGACGTGGCGGCGGAACGCACCCGCCATCCCACGACGCTCGCCGCGTCGGAGCTCTGGCGCTGGTTCGGCTCGCGCGGTATCCACTTCGGGCCGTCCTTTCGTGCGCTCGCGGCACACGTCGCGTTGTCCCCCGAGGGACGCTCCGTCTTCGCTGAGCTGCGCCTCCCGGCGGCACTTCGCGCGGCCGGTGGTCCGTACCGCATCCACCCCGTGTTGCTCGACGCGTGTTTCCAGTCTGTCGCCGCGCTGGCGCCGGTGCCGTTACACCTCAACGAGCGGATGCTGCTGCCGCTGTCCGTTCGCCGTATTCGCGCGTACGGCGCCGTGGCGCAGGCTGCGTATTGTGTGACGCGGCTCGTGGCCGTCGATGCCGTCTCGGTCGAGGCCGACATCGATGTGATCGACGCCTCCGGTACCGTTGTGCTGCGCGTGCGCGGGCTCGTGATGGGCACGGGCATGGCGCACCGCGAGGCCCCGATGGTCGCCTGCAACGACCGCCTCCTCGCCGTGACGTGGACGCCCTGGGACGTGTCGCTGGAGACGCCCCCTACGGTACCGTCCAACGCCACGACACCAACGCCGACTCGGTGGTTGGTGGTACACGGGTCGGAGTCAGGTGATGACTTGGCGTCCGATGTGCACGCGCTGCTGCAGGAGCGCGGCGCCTCCGCGTTCCTCGTTCCTGCCCTGATCCCCGGCGGCACCGCGCACGAGACGAAGGCGCGACTGCGCGCGCAGCTCGACGACGACGTGGCATACGGCGTGCTCGTGTGCCTACCACCCGCGAACGATGCCGCGTCGCCTCCCGACGTAGCGCGTCGCGCCGTGTCGCACGTCGTGCACGTGGCACAACTGCTCGCCGAACGCGTCGCCGAACGCGTCGCCGAACGCGTCGCCGAACGCGTCGCGCAGGCGAGTGATCGCCGCCCTCGACTGTACGTCGTGACGCGGTCCGCGCAGCAGGTGCTACCAGACGACGGGCTCAGACTCGACCATGTGGGCGTACGTGGTGCGCTGCGAAGCATTGGGGCCGAGTTCCCGTCGCTGCATCCGACGCAGATCGACGTGGACGCGCACGCCGATCGGCGACTCCTCGTGGCGCAGCTACTGAGTGGGTCGCGCGAGGATGAAACGTCCATTCGCGGGACGCGGGCGTACACGGCGCGCATCCAGCGGAGTCCGCTGACGCACGACGACCGGCAACGACGGATCGCCGACGTGTCGTCCGCGGAGCTTCGCATGGAAATTCGCGCCCCCGGCGACCTCGAGACGTTGGAGCTCGTCGCCGTGCACCGACGTTCACCGAGTGCGGGGCAGATCGAAATCGCGGTCTGCGCCTCCAGCGTCAACTTCGCCGACGTCCTGGTGGCGTTTGGCCGCTACCCCT
>CANJOX010000403.1 GCA_947475795.1 Gemmatimonadota bacterium | reverse complement strand
GTCGTGAAAGCGCGTGGTGTAGCCGCGCCCTAAGTTGGTGGGCGCCTCCATCTGCATGAGCGCGATGGCCGCCTCAGGGCGCTGCGTCTGCACCACTTTCACCAGCGCCAGTAGGTTGGCATAGGTGGAGTCGGGATCGACGCCCCGCAACCCGTCGTTGGCCCCCACCTCCAGCACCACCAGCGCCGCCGGCTGATCAAGCACCCACCCGGCCCGCCGCAGCGCCCCCGCCGATGTCTCGCCGCTCAGCCCGGCATTCACGATGGTGACACCGAAGCCCGCCGAGTCGGCTTTGCGCTGCAGCAGCGCCGGGTAGGCCAGCGCCGGGTCGAGTCCCAGCCCGGCGGTGAGGCTGGTCCCCAGCAGCACCACGCGCCGTGTGGCCGACCGAACAGGCTCGACCGGGGTATTATCCGTGCTGGGCGGCGTCGTCGTGGTTGGCTGCCCCACCGATCCGGCCCCCGCGGAATCCGAACGGTCTCCACTCCCGTTGGTTCCGCAGGCACCCGCGAACATCGCGAGCGCCATCACCGTGGCGCCCGCCGTCCACCGCCCGACCTTTCCCCTCTGTTCCAATCGCATGCTCGTTGCCCGTGGGTTGACCAAGGAATACCAGATCGGCGCCGGTGCGTTCACGCAGAAACTGACCGTGTTGCGCGACGTCTCCTTCGAGGTGCCGCAGGGCGCCTTCGTCTCCATCGTCGGCCCCTCCGGCAGTGGAAAAACGACGCTGCTCGGCCTGCTGGCCGGGCTTGATACCCCGTCACACGGCACAGTGTCGCTCGACGGCGTGGAATTCGGAAGTCTCGACGAAGATCGCCGAGCGCGCATGCGCGGCGAAAAGGTGGGCTTCGTGTTCCAGAGCTTTCAACTCATTCCCACGCTCACGGCGCTGGAGAACGTGCAGGTGCCCCTCGAGCTGTCCGGCGCCCTCCCCGCCCGCGAGGCCAGTGCCCGCGCGCGCGAGTTACTGGCGCGCATGGGACTCGCCGACCGCACCGGCCACTTTCCGCAGCAGCTTTCCGGCGGCGAGCAGCAACGCGTCGCGCTGGCGCGGGCCTTCGTGAACGAGCCGCGCATTCTGTTTGCCGACGAACCCACCGGCAACCTGGACGGCACCACCGGCGAACGCATCGTCGAACTGCTGCAGGCGCTCAATCGCGAGAAGGGGTGCACCATCGTGCTCGTCACGCACGACATCGCGCTCGCCGCGCGCACGCAGCGCACCATCCGCCTGCGCGACGGCCTCGTGGTGGAAGACATCCGGCACGACACGCCCGCCCCCGCCGCGTCATGACCACGCAGGCCCTGCTCCGCCTGGCGTGGCGCGAAAGCCGCACGGCGCGCCGCCGTCTGGCGCTGTACATGTCGTCGATCGCGTTTGGCGTGGCCGCGCTGGTGGCCATCGACTCGTTCGCCGGCAACGTCACCCGCTCCATCCGCGAACAGTCGCGGACGCTGCTGGGCGGTGACATGGCACTGCAGGCCCGCGCCGCGTTCCCGGGCGTGGTGGACACGCTCCTCGATTCGCTGCGCACCGAAGGGGTGACGGCCGCGCGCGTGACCACCTTCGCCAGCATGGCGCTGGCCGAACCGTCGGGCGGCACACGCCTCGTGCAGGTGCGCGCCGTCTCGCCGGGGTACCCGTTCTACGGCACCATCGAAACCGTGCCGGCCCGCGCGTGGGCGCGCGTGCACGACGACGCCCTCGCGTTCGTGGATCCGTCGCTGCTGGTGGCGCTCGACGCCGCCGTAGGTGACTCGCTGCGCCTCGGCCAAAAAATGTTCGTCATTGCCGGCACGCTGGGTAACGTGCCCGGCGACGCCGGCATCACCGCCGTGATCGGGCCGCGCGTGTACGTGTCCGACCGCTGGCTCGAGGCCACCGCGCTGCTGCGCTACGGCAGCCGCGCCGAATACGACGCCGTCCTCAAGCTGCCCGCCGCCCTCGGCACCCCGGCCGCGTCGGCCATTGTGGCGCGCGACCTGCGGCGCCGCATCGACCCGCGCGCCGCCGCGCTGCAGGAAGCACAAGAGGCCAGCGGCGAAGCGCGCCGCGGCCCCGGTGGCGAAGAAGACGCCCCGCCCGACAGCGGCGCGGCCCCCGCGGCGAGTGCCCCGGCGGCGGCACCGACGGCCACCGCGATACCGGCCGCGGACTCGGTGGCGGGGCTCGCCTCGGGCGCCGTGCGCACGCGGGTGCGCGTCCGTACCGTGGCCGACACCGAACGCGACTTCACCGAGTCGGTGGCACGGCTGGCTGACTTTTTGAGCATCATCGGGCTCATCGCGCTGCTGCTGGGCGGCATCGGCGTGGCCAGCGGCGTGAACGCCTTTGTCTCGGCGAAAATCGATACCGTGGCCGTGCTGCGCTGCCTCGGCGCCACGGGCCGGCAGGTGCTGGCGCTGTACGTGGTGCAGTCGGCGGTGATGGGGCTGGTGGGCGCCCTCGCGGGCACGATGCTCGGCGTGGCCATCCAGTTCCTGCTCCCGGGTGTGGTGGCCGATTTCCTCCCCATCGACGTCGAACTCGCGCTCGAACCGCGTCCGCTGCTGCTGGGGCTCGCGACCGGCGTGTGGGTGTCGCTGGTGTTCGCCATGCGGCCGCTGCTGGCGTTGCGGCGCGTGTCGCCGCTGCAGGCGATCCGCCGTGAAATGGACAGCGCGGCGCTGCCGCGCGAGTGGAACGATCCCGCACGTCTCACCGTGGACGCGCTGCTGCTGGGCAGCATCGTCGCGATCGTGGTGTCGCGCATCGGCGCGGTGCGCGAAGGGCTCTACATCAGCGGCGCGATCGCCGGCGCGGTGGCCGTGCTGTGGGTGGCCGCCACGCTGCTCATCGCGGCCGCCCGCCGCAGCACGCGCCCGTCGTGGCCGTTCGAGTTGCGGCAGGGGATCGCCAACCTGCACCGCCCCGCCAACCAGACGCGCGCGGTCACGCTGGCGCTGGGCTTTGGCGCGTTTCTGCTCAGCACCGTGTACCTCGTGCAGGCCAACCTGCTCAGTCAGGTGCAGGCCACGTCGGCCGGCTCGGCGGGGAACCTGCTGTTCTTCGACGTGCAGGACGATCAGGCGGCACCGCTCGACTCACTGCTGCGCGCCCGCGCGCATCCGGTGGTACAGCAGACGCCCATCGTGACCATGCGCATCGATGCGCTGAACGGGCGCAGCGTGACGTCGCTGATGGCCGACAGCGCGGTGCGCCGCGCCGGGTGGGCGCTGCGCCGCGAGTACCGCAGCACGTATCGCGACTCGATCGTGGGATCGGAGACGCTCATTGCGGGCACATGGTTTCCCGCTGCCGCGGCGCGAGCCGCCGCCCGGGCCGCCAACCCCGACGCGCCGTTTGAGGTGTCGTTCGAGCGCGACCTGGCCTCGGACCTTGGCATTGCACTGGGGGACACCGTCACCTGGAACGTGCAGGGCGTGCCGGTGCGCACCATCGTGACCAGCTTGCGCACCGTGAACTGGGCGCGGTTCGAGGCCAATTTCTTCGTGGTGTTTGCCCCCGAAGCGCTGCGCCGTGCGCCGCAGCAGTACGTGGTGGTGGCCAACGTTCCGGCGGGGCCGGCCATTGCCGCGGTGCAACGCGACATCGTACGCCGCTTCCCCAACATCTCGAGCCTCGATCTCACGCTCGTACGGCAGACCATCGGGGCCATCGTGGACCGGGTTACGCTGGCGATCCGCTTCCTGGGGCTGTTCTCATTGGCCATGGGCGTGCCGGTGCT
>CANJOX010000402.1 GCA_947475795.1 Gemmatimonadota bacterium | reverse complement strand
GGCGCAGCACGGCGGCGGTCAACTTTCCTTCTCCCGGTCCTGTCGCATTCATGCCTGAACGTAGCGTCGATCTGATCGCGGTGGGTGGGGGGACGGCCGGACTGGTCACCGCCGCAGGCGGCGCGGGGCTGGGCGCGCGTGTGGCGCTCGTGGAGCGCGACCGCCTGGGCGGCGAATGTCTGTGGAACGGCTGCGTTCCCTCGAAGGCGCTGATCGCCGCGTCGCGCGCGGCCCACGCCGTCCGGACGGCCGGGCGGTTGGGGGTGCACGCCGTCGACGTGCGGGTGGACGTCGACGAGGTGCTCGCCCACGTGCGGCAGGTGCAGGCGCGGATCGCCCCGCACGATTCCCCCGAGCGCTTCCGTGGACTGGGGGTGCACGTGGTGCAGGGGGCGGCGCGTTTCGTCGATGCGCACACCGTACAGGTGGGCGACGAGCGACTGCGGGCGCGCCACGTGGTGATCGCCACCGGCACCCGCCCCGAGGTGCCGCCGATCCTCGGTCTGGCCGACGTGCCGTATCACACCAACGAAACCATCTTCTCGATCACGACCCTGCCGCGCACGCTGCTCGTGCTGGGGGGCGGACCGATCGGCGTGGAGCTCGCGCAGGCGTTCGCACGACTGGGCTCGGCGGTCACGGTGGTGGAGGCCGCGCCCGCATTTTTCCCGCGCGAAGATCACGAGATCGCGGCCCTGTTGCGGCAGCAGCTCGAGGGCGAGGGGGTCGCGGTGCTGCTGGATCATCGCGCCACGGCGGTGCGCATGGAGGGCGGCGACATCGTGCTCACGGTGGCCTCGGGGAGCACCACACGTGAGGTGCGGGGGGACGCGCTGCTGGTGGCTACGGGACGCACGCCGAACGTCGAGGGACTCGGGCTCGACGCGATCGGCGTACGGACCGACGCCGGCGGCGTGATCACCGATGCCGGGCTGCGCACCAGCGTGCCGGGGGTATACGCCGCCGGCGACATCGTGAGCGGTGGGCTCAAGTTCACGCACGTGGCCGACCACATGGCGCGCAGCGTGCTGCGCAACGCGCTCTTCCCCGGCTCGGCCCCCGTGCGCTACGACGCCGTGCCGTGGGTGACGTACACCGACCCCGAGCTCGCGCACGTGGGACTCACCGAAGCGGAAGCGCGCGACCGCTACGGCAGCGGCATCGGTGTCTGGCGCCGCGAACTGGCCGGCGTGGACCGCGTGGTGGCTGACGCGGGGCCGGCCGGACTCGTGAAGATCATCAGCGACCCCAAGGGGAGCGTGGTGGGCGGACACATTCTCGCGGCGCACGCCGGCGACATGATCGGCGAACTCACGATGGCCGTGACGCTGAAGCTGAGCGTGGGACAGATCGCGTCGGTGATCCATCCGTATCCCACCACCGCGGAGGCGATCCGGCACGCCGCCGAACAGCAGCGGAAGGCCGGTTTTACCGGGTGGAAGCGGGCGCTGGTGGGGTGGCTGGTGCGGCGGATGTAGGCGACGTGAGCAGCGACGTCACGATTCCGGTGGCGAAGATGAGCGGGATGCCGCCCATCGCCCACGGCCACGTGTACCCGCCGGCTTCGCCCACCACCACGTAGCACCCCACGCCCCACACCACGCCCACGACCATGCTGGCCCACGCGCCGGCGGTCGTGGCGCGCGGCCAGTGGAAGCCGGCCAGCAGCGCGAACGACAGCGCGGCCACGGGGATGTTGGCCAGGATCAGGCGGTCGAGAATGCGGTCCACCAGGAACGTGGCGCCCAGCCAGCTGCTCACCGCGAACACCACCAGCAGGGCGCGCTGCCGCGACACCGTGGCCAGCGACGGGCCACCGAAATCGGCGGCCACCATGGTGGCCATCGCACTCCACACACCCGCCAGCGTGGTGAGCGCGGCGCCGAAGAGCACCGCGTAGGCGAAGCCGCGCGCGCCCGCCGGGAGCCACGCCAGAATCATCGCGGGCACCGCAAGCTGCGCGTCGGCCAGCAGCGGCTCGGCCGCGCGCAGGTGCGCCGCCGCGAGTACCACCGCCCCGTACAGCACGAACACCAGCGCCGCACTGATCCCCACCGCGCGGAACGCCACCCGCGTGTCGCGCGCGGCGAAGATCTTCTGGCCGTACCACGGTGCGGCGATGTACGTGAAGCAGGTGATCACCATGAGCGTGGACACGAAGCGCATGGGCAGCGCGGCGTTGGTCCACTGTGCCACGGGATGCACCCCGAGCTGGACGGCCGGAAACACGGTGCTCAACCCGCCCACGCGCGCGCTCTGCTGCATCCCCAGATACAGCAGCAGCGGCAGCAGCACCACGGTCGCCACGAACGCCACGATGTCGGCGCGCACGATCGACACGAGTCCCCCGGGCAGCACCGCCAGCAACACGGCCACACTGAGCAGGGCGGCCAGCGCCGGCACCGGCAGCCATGCCGGCGCGAGCGGGGTGAAGAGCAGCGTGAGCGACTTCACATACGTGGCGGTGAAGCCGGTCATGGCCAGCAGCAGCAGCACCGACGCCGTGCGTCCCACCCCGCGTGAATACCGCACGGTGAACAGCTCGGCCACCGACAGCCGGTCGAAGCGCTTCCATGCGCGCGCCACGGTCACGGTGTAAAACAGCAGCCCCACCAGAAAAACCGCGGGCAAGGCCAACGCCATGGGGCCCGCCCCGTAGCCGGCAGCTGCGAAGGCGAGCAACGTACTGGTGTTGAACTCGGTCATCACCAGCGTGGCCACCAATGGGAACAACGCCAGGTCGCGCGACGCCACCGTGAAGGAGGCGGTCGTGGCCGCCCGGCGCCATCCGGCGGCGGCCAGCATCAGCAGCAGTGCGACAAAGGCGAGAATATCGGACATGGCAGTGTTGATGAACGGATGGACGGTGGTGGCCGGCAGGCGACCGCTGGTGCGTGGGCTGCTGTGGCTCGCCGCAGTGATGATCGCCCCGCGCGCCTCGTTGGGACAGGCGGCGACGGCCACGATCGAGGGGATCGTGCGCAGTCAGCCGGGGGCGCCGGTGGCGGGAGCCGAGGCCGCGGGGCAGGGCGTGCGCGCGGTCACCGACGCCGAGGGGCGGTTCCGGCTGGTGGTCGTGGCCGGATCGCCGGTGGTGCTCACGGTGACGGCGCGCGGGTATGTCTCCGTGCGCGTGCCGGTGGGGGCGCTCGTGTCCGGCAGTCTGCGCTCGGTGTCGGTGGTCCTGACGTCGCTCGCCACGCTTGACGCCGTCTCGGTGGTGGCGCCGCGCGTGCGGCCGCTGCTGAACACGCAGAACGCGGTGACCGGTGGGTCCATCGAAGCGCGGGAGCTCACGACGCTCCCCACCGACGCCCGCGATCCGATCGCGCTGCTGTACAACATGCCCGGCATCACGCCGGCCACCGGCTTCTTTGGCGACGCACCGCGGCTGTCGTTCAACGGCGGCAACGCGCTGTACTCGCAGTATCTGCTCGATGGGCTCGACAACAACGAAGGCTTCCTGGGCGGCCCGCGCGTGGAGGTGCCGCTGGGGGCCATCGCGCGGATGGACGCGCTGGTGAACACGTACTCCACCCAGCTGGGTCGTAGCCCCGACGGCATCGTGGACATCACGTCGGCGGCCGGCCGTGCCGCGCTCACGGGTGATGCGTTCGTGTATCAGCGCCCCGGCCGTCCGCTGGACGCGCGGGTCCCGGTGACCTTCGGCGCCGAACCCAACGCGCTCGCGCGCCGGCAGGAGGGCTTCCAGCGCCTGCAGGCCGGCGGCTCGCT
>CANJOX010000401.1 GCA_947475795.1 Gemmatimonadota bacterium | reverse complement strand
GCCAGCAGCGCGCGTGTGGTCAGGAGGGGACGCATCACCGGAGATCCCCCGCCGTCAGCGCCAGCTCCTTCTTGCCGTCCGGTACCACCGTGAGCACGATGCGCGGCCGCCCGGCCAGATAGGCCTGCGCCACGCGCTGCACGTCGGCGGTGGTGAGCCGGTCGTAGCGTGCGAGATCCTGTGCCATGTAGTCGGGGGTCCCCGCGAAGTAGTTGTAGTAGCTCAGTTGCGTCGCCTTCCCGAGCACGCTCGACAAGCGGTCGATCGTGCTGGCGCGCATGCCGTTCTTCACGCGCGTGAGCTCCCGGTCGGTCACGCCGCGCGCGGCCACATCGGCGAGCGTGCGTGCGATCTCCGCGTCGAGTTCGCGCGGATGGACGCCCGGCTTCGCCGTAGCGGTCAGCATGATCATGCCATCCAGCTTGTTCGAGCTGTTGCCCATGCTCACGTCCTGCGCGATCTGCTTGTCGTACACCAGCGTGCGGTACAGGCGCGAGCTTTTGCCGCCGGCAATGATCTCCGTGAGCGCGTCGAGCGCCGCATCGTCGGCGCTGAAGGTCTTCACGCCGTGCCACGTGTAGTAGGTGCGCGGCAGCTGCACGCGGTCTTCCATCATCAGCACGGTGTCTTTCGTGAGGGCGACGGCCGGCACCGTGGGGCGCGCGATCGCCGCACTGCGCGGGATGTTGCCGAAGTACCGGCGCACCCACGTCTTGGCGGAGTCGGCGTCGAAGTCGCCGGCGATGGTGATCGTGGCGTTGTTCGGCGCGTAGTACTGGCGGAAGAAGTCGCTCACGTCGGTCACCGACGCCGCGCTCAGGTCGGCGAGCGATCCGATCACCGGCCACGAGTACGGATGGTTCGACGGGAACATCACCGGCAGGATCGTCTCGTAGGCGCGGCCGTACGGCACGTTGTCATAGCTCTGCCGGCGCTCGTTCTTCACCACGTCACGCTGGAGATCGAGCTTCTCCTTGTCCATCGTGGGCAGGAGCCAGCCCATGCGGTCGGCGTCCAGCCACAGCATGAGCGGCAGCGCGTTCGACGGACCGGTCTCGTAGTAGTTCGTGCGGTCGAAGTTGGTGGAGCCGTTGTTGCTGGCCCCGGCCGCTTCCAACCACTCGTCGAACTTGCCCACCGGCACGTTCTGCGAGCCCATGAACATCACGTGCTCGAACAGGTGCGCGAAGCCGGTGCGGCCGCGCTTCTCGTCGCCCGAGCCCACCTTGTAGAAGTTCTCGACGGCCACGATCGGCACGGAGCGATCCACGTGCAGGATCACTTCCATTCCGTTGGGCAGGGTGAAGGTCTCGTACGCAATCGAGGGCGCCGGCTGCGCCGACGCGGGTCCGGGCGGGGTGCCGAGCGCGAGCAGACAGGCCGCGGTCAGGGAACCGACGCGATGCCACAGAGTCATGGATCGGAAAGTCAGGGAGGGATCGCTGGTAGCGCCGGTAATCTACAAGGGCCACTTTGGCGCATGCAGAATCACTCCCCCCCACCGGTCGGGTACGCTGCCCGGCTTGGCGTCTTCTCGGGTACGATGCTGGTGGTCGGCGGCATCATCGGCTCGGGCATCTTCCTGTCGCCCGCCGTGGTCGCGCAGCGGGTGGGCACGGGCCCCCTCACGCTGGCCGCGTGGGGGTTCGGCGCGGTGGTCGCCATCATCGGCGGCTTCGTGTACGCCGAGCTCGGCGCCCGGCGCCCGCTGGCCGGCGGCACCTACATCTACCTGCGCGACGCGTTCGGCTCGCTCCCTGCCTTCCTGTACGGCTGGGCGCTGTTCCTGATCATGGCCACCGGGGCGATGGCCGCCGTGGCCATGACCGGTGCGAGCTACTTCGCCTCGCTGATGGGCTGGTCGCCTGACACCGCGCAGCCGCTCGCCATCGCGTGCATCGTGATCCTCACGCTGCTCAATGCGCTCGGCGTACGCGTGGGGGCGACCACGGGGAATATCCTCACGGTCCTCAAGCTGGCCGCGATCGCGCTGCTGGTGGTGGCCGCGCTCACGCTCTCGCCCACGTACGCCGTGCCGGTGCCCGCCGCGCCGTCGGCGCCCGTGTCACCGCCGCCCGGCCTCAGCGCCACGGTGCTCGCCATGGGCGCGGCGCTGGTCCCCGTGCTCTTCTCCTTCGGTGGCTGGCAGCAGACCAATGCCGTGGCCGAGGAGTTGCGCGACCCGGCCCGCACGCTCCCCAAAGCGCTGATCCTTGGTGTGCTCATCGTGGCCGCCACCTACCTGCTGGTGAACATCGCCTACCTGCGTGCCCTCGGTGTGCAGGGGCTCGCGGCCAGCAGCGCCCCGGCGGCCGACACCATGTTCGTCTTTCTCGGGCCCGCCGGGCGGACGCTGATCACCGCCGGCATCGTGATTTCCACGGTCGGTTTTCTCAGCATGGTGATTCTCATGTCGGCGCGCGTGTACCAGGCCATGGCCGCCGACGGGCTGTTCTTTCAGCGCATGGCCACGCTGCACCCCGTCACGCAGACGCCCGTCGCCGCCTTGGTGGCGCAGGGCGTCGTTGCTCTGCTGCTGCTGCTCACGGGGACGTACGGGCAGTTGCTCGACTACGTGGTGTTCGCCGACTGGATCTTCTTCGGCACCACGGCGGCGGCGCTGGTGGTGCTGCGTCGCCGCGATGGGCCACTGCCGGCCGGCGGCGCCAGCGCCCCCGGTCATCCCTACACCACGCTCGTGTTCATCGCGGCGGCGGTGTACGTGGTGATCGGCTCCATCCTCTCCAATCCCGGCAACGCCGCCCGCGGCGCCGGGCTCCTGGCGCTGGGCGTCCCCGTGTATCACTGGTGGAACCGCCGGCGTGCGGGGGACGCGCCGCACGCGCGCTGACCGTCACCCGCCGGTCCGTGCCGAATCAGTGGCCCGACTCGACGTCCACGCCCGCCACGAAGTCCGTCACGGCAGCGATCGTGACCGGGTCACGGAGGATGCGCCGATGCCCCACGGCGTCCACCGGCAGCAGCCGCGCGCCCGGCCACACCGCGGCCATCCGCTCGCCGTCGGCAAAGGGCACTTCGCGGTCGTCGCGCGCGTGCACCACCAGCGCGGGGACCGCCACGGTCCGTAGCGACTCCGTGATGTCCTGCACCGCGTGACCGCGTGCCTGCACCCGTCGCCGCACATCGCGCAGAAAGTGCGCCGTCGCCTTGGGCGGCAGGTGCATGGCGGCCGAGAAGCGGTGCAGCACGTCGTGCAGCGAGGCGGGGCTGGCAATCACGGCGGCGCGTGAGGCCGTGAGCCCGGCCGCCAGCGCCAGCGCAATACTCCCGCCGCCCATGGAGTGCCCAACCACGGCGTGCAGCGTACCGGCGTACCTCTGCACCTCGATTAGCGCCTCGGCAAACCGATACGGGTCCGCCTGACGGCCGCGCGAATGACCGTGGGCCGGACCGTCGATGGCGATCACGCGGAACCCGCGCGCGATCAGGGCAGGGGCCATCACGGCGAATTGGGTGGCCCGTCCCTCCCACCCGTGGATCAGCGCCACCGCGGGGCCGTCGCCGGCTTGCAGCAGCGAAATCCCGCTGGGCAGGCGTACCCGCGTGCCCAGCGCCTCGAAGGGCAGCTCCCACGCGCGCGGTGTGAACCGGCGGGGGGTGGCGAACAGACGCTGCGTGAGGCGCGACGCGATCGCGGGGGCGACACGCCCCAGGGTGCGGTTCGCGCCGCGGATGATGCGGATGCCGGCGGGGATGTCAGTGGCCATGACGAAG
>CANJOX010000400.1 GCA_947475795.1 Gemmatimonadota bacterium | reverse complement strand
GTCCCCGCCGGCGCCACCGTAATCTCCACGGAGGGGATGCACCTGCTCCCCGGGCTGTGGGACATGCACGTGCACCTCATGCTGGTGGGGCACGGCAACTACGCGCATTGGGACAGCGTGTATCCGGGCGAATGGGGGCGCAGTATCATGCCGGCCGCGGCGCGGCAGAGCCTCATGGCGGGCGTCACCAGCGTGCGTGATCTGGGCGCACCGCTGGACGAGGTGCTCGACGTGAAGCGCCGCATTGCGCGCGGGGAGCTGACGGGCTCCACGATCTACACCTCGGGGCCGTTCCTGCAGCACGCGCCGTATCCCGGCACCGAGAAGTTCCGGTGGGGAATCGACGGCGTGGCCGACGCGCGCGCGAAGGTGAAGCGGTTGGCCGACGCCGGCGTGGACGTGATCAAGCTGATCGATCAGGATCAGATGACCACCGACGAAATCCGCGCCATCGTGGATGAGGCGCACGCCCGCAAGCTCCCCGTGGTGGCGCATGCGCACCGCCCCGAGGAGATCCGGCGCGGGCTCGCGATCGGCGTGGATGACTTCGAGCACACCGGCCTGCAGACGGCGCCTGGCTATCCGGACGACGTGATGCAGGCGCTGCGCGAGCGCACGGCGCAGGGGGCCAAGGGTCCGCTGTTCTGGACGCCCACCATCGACGTCCTCACCAACTACACCTCGCGCCGCGACGACGACGAATATCTGGACGACACGCACTGGTACCAGTACGTGCCCGACTCGATCGCCCGTGATATCCGGCAGTCACTGCGTGGACTGGATACGCTGTCGTACTACCGCTTCGTAGCCGACCGTGGCCCCACACTGCAGCGCAAGTTCCAACAGCTGCGTGAAAGCGGGGCGCGTCTGCTCATCGGCACGGACGCCGGCGTGCCGGGCAACTTCCACGGCTACGCCACCCCTGAGGAGATGGTCACGTGGGTGCGCCGCTACGGCATGGACCCGATGGAAACCATCCGGGCGGCCACCTTCTGGCCCTCCGTCGCCATGGGCGTCTCCGACCGGGTGGGCACCGTCACCCCGGGGAAGACCGCCGACATCATCGCGGTGCGCGGCAACCCGCTCACGTCCATCGAAACGCTGCGCAGTGTGCAGATGGTGATGCAGCGCGGCCAGCGGATTCGCTGACCGCGCGCCCGCGCTCAACGCACGCGGCATGATCACACGGCCGACCGGCGGAGCTCGCCGGTCGGCCGTTGTGCAGTCAGCGCTTGCCGGCGGGCGGGGCGCCCACGCGGAACGGATCGCGCACGGGGTCCTTGGCGGGCGCGAGCTTGCGTGACGCCTGCACCATCCGCTCCACTTCGTCCATCAGCTTCGCGTTGTTCAGCACGATGCCGTCCTTGATCGTGTGCACGATGCCGTTGGTGCGGATCATGCTGCCGCTCTTGTCGAGCGTGAGATCGCCGAACGAATACAGATACTTGAGATTGATCGCGGGATTGCCGTCCACCAGCAGCAGGTCGGCCTTGTAGCCGGGGCGCACGAGTCCGAGCAGCGGCTCGCCCAGCGTGCGGGCCGAGTGGTAGGTGGCCGACTTGAGCACGTCCAGCGTCTGCATGCCGGTTTCGCGCTGCAGCTGCAGCTCGCGCACCGTGGAGAAGCCCGGCGTGGCCCAGATGTAGTTGTCGTCGGTCCCGAAGGCCACGCGGCCACCGCGCTTGTTGAACTCGTAGATCAGGTCGCCCCACAGCCGGTAGGCCGACGTCCAGTTGTACTCGTCGTCGCTGGTCCAGTCGTAGTGATACGCGCCATGGAAGGCGGGGTTGGGGAGGTTCCAGTTCCACAGCGCCTGATGCGTGTACTTGTCGGTCCACGGCAGCGACGTGGCGCGCAGCACGTCGCGGTTGGCCTCGTACACGACGCGCGTGGGGAGCATGGTCACCCCGCACTTGACCAACGAGTCGGCCACGTCGTTGAGCAGCCGCTCCTTATTCGCATAGGTCCACACGCGCCCGGCCTCGCGGAAGCGCTCGCTTTCGTTGCCGTATTCGTAGCTGCGCGGGAACTGCTGCGCCGATCCGTCCAGCGACGACTCAGCGTACCCGTAGTGATGCTCGATCATCGTCACGCCCGCACAGGCGGCCCGCACCGCCTGCGTGACCGCGGTGTTGGCGGGCTGCAGGTGGAACGACGTGATCATGCCGTTCTCCTTGGCCGCCTTCGCGATGGCCGTCACCAGCTCCAGCGACCACCCGAGCGGATCCATCGAGATCACGCGGTTGCCGTTGGCGGCCATCGCCTTCACCACCTGCGGCGCGAGGGCGGGATCGTCGAGCAGTCGCCCCTTGAACGTGGTGCCGGCGCCGTAGCTCACCAGCGGGAACATGCGCGGCGCGATCATCTCGTTGGCGGCGCTGCGCTTCGCTTCACGCATGCCATCCTCGTAGCCGCGATCGGCCGCGTTGACCATGGTGGTCACGCCCATCGCCAGCTTGAGGTAGTACACGTACTCGATTTCCTGCGGCAACGTGCGGATGTGCGTGTGCAGGTCGATCATCCCCGGCATCACGTACTTGCCCTCGGCCTCGATGATCCGGTCGCCCGTCATGCGGGGCCGTCCACCGGCGCGCTCGGCCGTGACAGGATCGAAGGCCACCATCTCGGTGATCATGTTCCCTTCGATCTTGATATCGTACGGTCCGGCCGGCGGACCGCCGTGGCCGGGGATGACCATCGCGTTGCGGATGACCAGCGAGGCGTACGGGCCGGCGCCCAGGTCGCCGAATTGTTTGGTGACCACAGGAGGGACCGGCGCCGGCGCGGGGGCCGGGGCACGGCGCTGGGCGGCCACAGCCATTGGGGCGGCCGTGAGGGCCGTCGCGAGTGACGCGGCGGCGAGAGGGAACAGCGACGAACGACGCATGGACAGGGGGCAGAAGCGGGAGCGGGCGCGCGGCACGGTCACAGCCGGCCGCGCCACGGAACGCACGCGAGCGCCCAGACGATACGGCGCGGACCCGAACGGGGGAAGCGCGGCGGCGGCGCCGACCGCTGTGCGCGATTCCCTGACGGCGCGGCCGCCGGGGCGCGCCGATCTTTCTGCGCGACCTCAACCGGACGACCCCTACCGGACCATCCATGCCCGACCGCCCGCCGCTGGAATACACCGTGCACGCCGAACGCCGTGACGCCCATGGCAGCGTGGTCCGCTGCAAGGACGCCACGATCACGATCGACACCGACCTGGCTGGCCGCACCGACGCGTTCAATCCCGCCGAGCTCCTGCTCGCCGCGCTGGCCGCCTGCATGCTCAAGGGGATCGAGCGCGTGGTGCCGATGCTGCACTTTTCCCTGCGCGGGGTGCGCGTGCAGCTGCATGGCGTGCGGCAGGACGTCCCGCCGCGACTCGCGACGATCCGCTACGAAATCGTGGTGGACACCGACGAGCCGGACACGCGCCTCGCCCTGCTGCACACCAACGTGCAGAAGTACGGCACCGTGTTCAACACCGTCGCGCCGGGCACCGACCTGCAGGGCACGCTCACCCGCGCCTGAGGGGGGCGGCGCGCCGGCCCGCTCAGAACCGGTCGGGGCTGGCCTCCGCCCACGCGCGCCCCATGCCGCTGGCGGCCGGGTTGGTGAGCAGCTGTCCGGGGGCGAGCTGCGGATAGATGTCGGCGTAGCTGCGGATTTCCATGGCGCTCACGCGCTTCATGATGAACCACGGCTTGAGATCCTGCGGGCGCTGCAGTCCGGCGGCGCCGAGCACCTC
>CANJOX010000399.1 GCA_947475795.1 Gemmatimonadota bacterium | reverse complement strand
GGCGCTCCGGTACGGCCTGACCCCCGGTGAACTCATGCGCTATCTCGTGGGCACCAAGGCGCTCAACGCGCAGGTCACGGTGATTCCCATGAAGAACTACACGCGCGCCATGTGGTTCGACGAAACGGGTATTCCGCGTGTGAATCCGTCACCGAACCTGCGCACGCTCGATGCCGAGCTGCTGTATCCGGGCACGGTGTTCTTCGAGGGCACCAATGCCACTGAAGGACGCGGCACGGACGCGCCGTTCACGTTGATGGGCGCCGATTACCTCACCGATCACGGGGCGATCGCCCGCACCCTCAACGCGCTCAAGCTGCCGGGCGTGCGCTTCGACACGGCCACGCGCACCATCGAGCCGGGCTACAAGTTCGGTGGGAAGACCATTCCCATGATCAAGGTGACCGTGACCGATCGCAACGCGGTAAAGCCGGTGGAGCTGGGCATCCGCATGCTGCGCGCGTTTTACGCCGCACACCCGAAGGAGTTCACGTGGCGTGAGCCCACGGTCAACGCCGCCGGCCGCATCAAGGGAATCGATCGTCTCGCGGGTACCGATCAACTCACCAAGGCCGTCGAAGCCGGCACCGTGGACGCGCTCATGACCCAGTGGAACGCCGACGCCGCGAAGTTTGCCACGCTGGTCAAACCGTACCTCCTCTACCGCTGAGGCTCCATGCCGCGACCGCGCCGCGAACTCACCCTCGCCGCGCTGTGCGCGGCCGCCTGCACCGCATCAACGATTCTCCCGCACGCGAGGCTCGGGGCCCAGTCGCCCTCGGGCCTCGTGTTGCGTTCCCCGGCCTTGATCCTCGAGCTCTCGCCCACGGACGGGCACGTACTGGCGCTGCGCCATGGCGACGGTCGGCAGCGGGCGGGTGTCGCACGCGACTCCGTGGGGCTCTGGTCCCTCGACCTCGTGAACGGCACGACCACGCCCTCGACGACCGTCGTCCGTGCTGCCGAGGCCGCCCGCTTCACGTCGCGTCGCATCGCGCAGGGATATGCCCTGCAGTGGAGCGGATTCTCGCATCCCGCGCTGTCGCACCTGCGGGTGGACGCCACCGTCACGTTGCAACGCGATACGACCACCGCATGGCGCATTGCGGTGCACGGCATGGACAGCGCCCGCATCGAACAGGTGCACTATCCGCGATTGTCGGGCGTACGCATCGAGCCGACGGACGAGTTTGCCGTCTCCTCCTGGATGGGACAGCGCGCGCGCAACCCGGCGGCGATGTTCACCACGCCGGCCGGCGCGTCGCGGCGCCACGAGTTCGTATATCCGGGCTCGGCCTCGATGCAACTGTTCGCGCTCTCGAACGCCGAGCAGGGTGGCCTGTACTTCGCCGCCAACGATACCGCCGCGTTTCGCAAACACTTTGAGTTCTGGGGAGAGCCCAACGGGCGCGTGGGCTACTCGGTCGCACACGTACTCAGCGATCCCGGCACGCACGACACGTATGCGCCAGCCTACGCGGCGATCGTCGGCCTCGTGGCCGGCGACTGGCTCTCCGCCGTGGAGCGATATCGGGCGTGGGGCACCACGCAGTACTGGGCCCGTGAGAGTCGTCTCCGTACCGGCGCAACCCCGGTCTGGATGCGCAACACGGGCCTCTGGGAATGGAACCGAGGCACGTCGGACAACGTGCTCACGCCGGCCGCCCTGCTGCAACAGCACGCCAAGCTGCCGGTGAGTGTGTTCTGGCACTGGTGGCATCAAGGGCCGTACGACACGAGCTTCCCCGACTATCTGCCACCGCGCGAAGGCGCTGAGCCGTTCACGCGTGCGGTGTCGAAGGCACACGAGCAAGGACTCAACGCCATCGTGTATATGAACCAACGCCTCTGGTGCACCAATACCCCCAGTTGGACGCGCGAGGGGGCGGAACAGTGGGCGGTGCGCGAGCGCGATGGCCGGGTACGCCTCGAGACGTACAACGTGTTCAATCCGCTCCCCTGTGCCACCATGAACCCGGCCACGCCGTTCTGGCGCAACAAGTACACCGGAATCGCCGACACGGTGTTGAACCAGTACGGCGTGGACGGCATCTACATGGATCAGGCGGTGCTCAGCCTCATCGACTGGAGCCCGAACCGTGGCCATCCGGTCGGCGGCGGGAACTACTGGATGCAGGGCTTCCGCACGCTGGCCTCCGAGCTGCGGGCCAAGAGCCACTCGCGTCCCGCCGGATTTGCAGGCGAGGGTGGCGGAGAAAGCTGGATGCCTGACCTCGATGCGTTTCTCACGCTGCAAGTGAGCCAGGAGCGATACGCCGATCCGGCGAGCGGCTGGGAAGTGATCCCGATGTTTCAGGCGGCCTACCACCCGTATGCACTCACCTACGGTACGTACGGCTCCCTCACGCTGCCGCCCTACGACGAGCTGTGGCCCACGGAGAAGCGCCCGCCCACGGCGCTCATGCCACTCGACCTCAAGTTCGTGCGGCAGTTTCACCTCGAACAGGCGCGCATGTTCGTGTGGGGCATGCAACCCACGATCGCCAACTTTCTCCCCGATCAGCTCGTGGAGCGACGTCGGGAAATTGAATACCTCGAGCAACTGGCGCGGCTCCGGTATGGCCTGCGCGAGTTCTTCCAGACCGGTGTGTTTCTGCGGCCGCCTCGCGTAACCGTATCGTCTGCCGAGTTGCTCCTGTCGCGCATTTCGATTTACGCCGCGCGACTAGGCGGGCCGACCGAGGCGCGCATCACCGTCCCGGAGGTGCTCGCCGGCGCCTTCCGTGCGGCAGACGGTCGTGTAGCCGTGGCGCTTGCCGGCATCAATCTGGACACGCGCCGCATTCAGGTCACCATCGACCGGCGGGCGTACGGCCTGCCCGCCGACACGCGCATCGTGCGCCACGATGCCGGCGGCATATCAGAGCTCGGCGCAGTGGGCGACGCACCGCGCGTGCTCACGCTCGACATGGAACCGCTCCGCGGCGTGGTGCTGGAACTCCGCCGTCGCAATCGCGGGAACAACGCCACACGGCGATAAGCTCGCCCCCAAATAGCGGCAGGGCGTGGCGTCGAAGTTCCCGACGCCACGCCCTGCCGTTTTACTGGACCGCTAACGAGCCGACCGCGTTACCAGTCGAGCCGCATGCCCACCTGCGCCATGCGGGCGGCGAATGCCGCCGTGGGCACACCGAACGTCGCCTGCTCGGCGCCGGTCGACGTATAGCGGGTGCCGCCGAACGACAGGTTGTTCTTCCAGTTGAACAGGTTGAACGCCTCGGCCGACACGCTGACCTTCTTGCCGTTCCAGTTCAGAATGGGGCGGGCAAGACGGACGTCCACCGTGCGATACCAGTTCTTCCATTCATTCGCCGGCATCGTGGTGCGAATGCCGGTGGAGGACACCGTACCGCCGATGAAATCGTCGGTGAGGATGTTGTTGAGATTGATGTCCCGTCCGTCGGTGGAGCTGAACGGACGCGGGCTCGCAATCGTGGTCACGCCGGAGAAGGTGAAGCCGAACGGCAACGGCAGGATGTGCGACAGCGCCACACGATGCCGTTCGTCGCCGGTGGTGCGCTGGCGATTGAACAGGAAGCTGTACGCGAAGTTGGGCAGCGCCGCCGTGTCGAAGTCGCCCTGATACCAGCCCAGCGTGTAGCCGAGGTTGACGCGCGCCTTGCCGCGCTGGTACGTGGCCTGCAGCAGCACCGACGAATAGTCCGACTGTCCGATGTCATCCCAGATCAGGATGTCGCCGTACGCTGGCGTCAGCTTG